>NZ_JBZXTS010000002.1:0-88023 GCF_058895785.1 Staphylococcus sp. B1(2026) | reverse complement strand
ATTTTTTAATGTTCAATCAAAAAATGGGCTACATCGCAATTAATTCCACAAATAATGATATTGACAATACACTACACACACCATTACTTATCACAGTAATTTTCTTTTTATTATATCTATCCACAAAAACACCAACAAAAGGTGATAATAATAAACTCGGCAAAAATGATAAAGCTGTAATTATAGATGTTTCCAAAGCATTTGTATGATAAATATATATACCTATAAGTGGCACAGCAAAAATAGATAATTTATTACCAAAACTATTTACAATTTGCGATGCCCACAACAATGAAAAATTACGATTAAGTATTAATTTATTCAATCATCATCACCCCTATATATTTTTCTTCTTTAACAACCATAAAGGTACAATAAATACAACAACAAATAGCATAAATATCTCCCAAGCCATTAAAATACCAAAATGATCTGTTAAATAACCATTAACAACTAATAAAACAGTGGTTACAATTGATTCAAAAGAATAAAATACCGAGACCATTGTTGTTCTATTGTCATCATTTGTTATTAACATTTTATGTAATAGTATACTTACCTGTATTGAAATAATTTGATACATAAACACAAAACATAAAAAAAGTACCGAACTTAATATAAACATTAGGCATTACCACAACAACTTCTAACAACAACATTAACAAAATTAATAATCCAAATAATACATTCAATTGACTAGCATAACGCTCGAAATATTTTTCGAATAATAAACTTCCTAGAATATTAGTGATTCCCATACCTAACCATAAATAAGCTATCATCTGATAATTAATTTTTTCAAACACTGCCTGCCATTGATTACTCGGACCCAAATCAATAATAGCTGGTAATGTAAAAATAACTAATAAAATAATGCTAGTTTTCACAAGAAAAACATCTCGAAGCGATTGCTTAACTACAGAAACAGATTGCTTAAGTGTATTAAATGAAAATATCATATCATTACGTAACTCTGGCATAACAACTAAAATATAACAAAACAACAAACTATACATCACACAACTAATGATAATTGGCAAATTATGATTATAAGTAAATAAATATTGTACACTCATAAAACCAACGACCATTGAAGCAACACTACCATAAGTTGCTGATCTCGCAAAAACTTTCTCAATATTTAATTGTTCACCATTTTTATTATTCATATTCACTAACCAACTACTCATTGTTCCCGAACCAAATGATTCAGCAATAGCTGAAAACAATGCTGAAATAATAATTAATACCAAACTATGGCTTAACAATAAAATTAAACCCATTAATCTTAATAAATAACTTAACAATAAACTTTTTTTAGCGCCAATACTATCTGTAATCGCACCACAAGGCACTTCACTTAAAAACGATATTAAATAAAATACTGATAAATACCATCCAATTTGCGTATAGCTAAATGGCTTATTTTCTAAAAACAAATAAAAAATAGGTATAAATAATGATGAACCTATCCCCGATAAAATAGCGACATTATAGTATATTTTTTTATATTGATTCATTATACCGCCTCCTTAATTAAGCATATATTTTTTTAACCAATAGTATATTGACTAAACCTGCTATTATAATGATTGCTGCTAACAGATAGACAAAGCTATCTTCACTACTTAATAATAACAATGGGGTAATAGGTTGTAAGCATACTGACACTAGTCTTAACATACTAAACGATACACCTATTTGGCTTTTGGGTACTTTTTCATGAATAAATAAATTCACTGTCAATTGTGCCATACCTGCCATTAAACCGATAATCGTCAAACCACTAATTACCAATGGTAAATTAATCCAAAATACAGCGACCCATAACATACCACAACCTTGAATAATAAAATTATATTTTAAAATACTATGTGCATTCAGTTTAATATATTTCAATAAAAAATTCCCTACCAACATACTAATATTTAATGTACTGTAAAACATACCATAATAGTACGCAGGTAATTGATGTTTCTGTAAATATAACGAAGTAAATACAGGAAAACTACTCTCAATGGCACCCACAAATGGAATTAAAATAATCATGACAAACATCACTCTATCACGCATGACTAATTTCAAATTTTCTATTATAAGCGGATTTTTATGAGATGTCCTATTCATTTTTTTATCTACACACTTTAATTTTAATATAAAAAATAAAACAATCATTTGATTAATAAATAAAAGATATAAAATAGATAGCGTAGTTAAGTTTTCTACTAATAAACTTGATAATAAAGGCGATATTACACCTACTAAAGCACTTAATATGGTTGCTTTTCTCACCATTTCTTTAATATTAACTGACGTATCATTGATCATCGTCATTAATAAAGGAAAATTAAATGACAAGATAAACGCATTAATCATATTTAACAAAATAATAAAAATATAACTAAGATGATTAATATAAACAAGAAAGAACAATAAATACAATATCGGCTTAATTAGCTCAATCAATTTATAAAAAAATATTTTATTGATATTTTGTATACGTGCATTTAAAAATACAGATGATATCGCAATAGGTATAGCTGTAAACACACCTAATAAAATTGTTTTTTCAACACCTTTTGATGTTAACAACCATAAAATAACAAAAGAAAAACAAATCGAAATAAGCGAACTATAACTATTAATATAAATGACATTCATTTTTTTAATCATCCTACTACCTCTTTTTCATATCAACTGCTTAAACGTACGAAACATAAATTCAAACCACTTCTTACAATAAAATAACATAAAAAGCTTATAACAAAACCTAAACCATTATAATTTAATATAAAACAAAATAGATACGCGATAGGTAATTGAATAAACCACACGCAAAATATATTAATATACATATTTTCTTTATTCTTTTTATATGCACGAAGTATGCCCGTTGTAATTGACAATAATGGCATAAAAATAGCTATAATACCGACTAACATAATTGGATACTTCAACATTGTCATCAGTTGTACATCTTTCGTAAAAGGAAGTACAAATAACATCGGGCAAACTAACATACTAAATGTGAAAATACTAATTAATAAATACGATATTTGAAATAAACTTTTTAAATACGTATCTCTTTGTTGACGATCTTGCGTTTGATTAAATAAAATTTGAATCACCGTACCTAGTGGCATCACTAAAGAAAATAATGTTGAAATATATAAATTAGAAACTTTCCCCACAGCAATACCATGCACACTAATATAACTTAACATAATAAACAAAACAGATGAGCCTAAATAATCTAACATCATATTCAACATTTCAGATAAATTAATTACTTTCAATTCTTTATGTATTACTAATTGGTTTAAACTAATATTTTTTAATTGAGACCATGTAATCACACCTTGTTGCTGATTACAAAATATTAAGTAGATTACACTCATTAACATCGCTAATGTACTCCCTAAACCAGCACCTAACACACCTAAATGTAAAACAAAAATAAGTAAATAATTAAAAATAATATTTGATGTTACGACTAATACTGTTGCATACAAACCAATTTTTGTTAGTTGACGAATATCAAACGAAGCTCTCATACACAATATCAATGGTAAAATAACTAAACTTATTAACCTAGAGAAAAAATATTTTTTACTCTCTGATAATATTTCTGGTGTAGTAAATAATGATAATAATTGATTAGAAAATATAATAGATATTATTATACATCCGATTGATAAAACGTACATGTAGAATAGAGTATACTTAAAATAACTATTAATTTTGAATATATTTTGTTCTCGCCATGCTTGGCTTGCATATATTTGAAAACCAATAAGTAACACACTAATCATTTGCAAGAAAATAGCTAATAATGAATTAGCAGATGCCGTGGCACTAAGCGAGTTAACACCTAATGTCCCGACCATTGCTGTATCTGTAAATGACAAAATCATATTAATAAGTGTGGCAATCGACATAGGTACTAACATCTTTAAAATTGTTTTCATAGTTACCCCACCTTTCTATATAATTCAATTAATAACAAAAAAAATTTATTTATTACACCGCTCATTTATAGCATTATTCCCGACCTTTAAAAACAAAAATCGGGACATATTTTTATTCATTTAACTTAATAACCATATCTGCTTGCTTAGCCAAATTCATATCATGTGTGACAAAAATAACTATTTTATGATAATCATTACGTAAATTTAAAATTTCTTGAATGACAATCTGTGCTAAATCACCATCTAAAGAACCCGTAGGTTCATCAGCTAAAATTAAATCACCCGGTTTTAAAATACATCGTGCCATCGCAACACGTTGCTGTTCACCACCTGATAATGTATTAACAATATGATTTTCTGCATGAGATAAGTGTAATTTTTTCAATACTGCTTTGATTTTATATTCTTTTTCTTTATTAGAACAATTAACATATTCCATGGCAATTTTTAAATTATCATATACACTTATATTATTAATTAACGCATAAGATTGAAATAAATAATTCAAAGTATCACGTCTTAATTTTGTGGCAGCTGACGAATTGATTTTAGGCAATATACTACCTTTTATATTATTTTTTTAAACTAAATTTGACGTATCCAAAAATAGATATTATTAAATAAACACTGCAGATTGAAGCCACTAAAACAAATATAGTTGTTTTATCAGAACAATAAGCAATAATTAAAGATCCTAAAGTTAATCCTATAGCACTAATAAACCTAACCAAAGAAGTAGAAGATACACGAATATGATCAATTAAAATATCTTGTGTATATGTTTCTATAATAATATACAATAATTCAAATATGACATGAGGAATAACAACAATCAATACAATAATAAATATATTGTTAATGAACGCTAATAAAAAGAAAGACAATGTGATAAGTAAATAAAATATAGTAACTGTGTAGTTTATTTTTATTTTATCAGAAATTCTACCATAGAAAAATGAACCTAAAGCACCTAACATCGATAATGTGAAAAATACAATGGACACTTGTTGTGTGCTAAACTGTATAGAATTCAATATTATAGGAATATATTGATAATGCAAAGTTGTTGCAGCAATTAAAAATGATAAACTTATCAATAAATATTTAAAATATTTATTTTGTTTAATGTAAGTGTACATATCAATAATATGCGTTTTAAAGTTTGTATCTACTACTTTTTCTTCTTTTTCCTTCATAGACATAATAAAATATAACGATAATAGTCTAAAAATTAAAGCTAAAACAAATAATAGTGTCCATGAAATTGAAGCCAGTATACCACCAATTAACTGCCCAATCGCTATAGAAAATATACCTATAGAATTAAAATAACCAATATATTTCATAAAATTCACATCTTGATTATTTGTTTCACTATATAAAAGAGATACATCTGTTCCTGATATTAAAGATATACCTAACGCAAATAATATAAAACATATAAAAACTATATAATGATGACTTGCAAAAAAATAACCAAACAGATAAATAATACATAAAATCTCTCCGATTTGTAAGGCTAATTTCTTACCTATTTTATCTGCAATAATACCTGATGGTAGTTCAAAAATTGCTGAAGAAAAAGTATAAACACCTTGAATAATTGCAATTTCTTTTAAACTCCAACCAGAGTAACTTAAAAAATCATCCAAACTACTAATTCTGGCATAATATTGGTAAAACCATTATATAAAAATAACTTTCTCATTATAATTCCTCCTAATTCATCGGCAAAGAATTAATCCTATATCAACCTCTTTTACTTAATTCGTCATTTAAATTTAATGCATAGTCTAAGCAGACAAAATTTTGAGTTAAGTTAAAAATGAGTATAGACTGTTGACAATATTCCATAGCTGTATCAAACATTTGTTTATTTCTTAAAATATTAGCTTTAATTAATAATAAATCACCTAGTAAATACATCAATTTATTTTCTACACATACTTTAATACCTTCATTGGCTAGTTCGAGTGATTTATCTAAATTTTTTAAGTTAACATAATGGTGTCTTGATGAGGTGAAATATATTTTAATGACCATTTGCTTACTTTTGATAATAGGTAAATATTTTTCAAGTTGCTTCAAATAATCATTTGCTTTTTCTACATTCTTTACTGCTGATAATATACTGACTTTACTTTGTAATATATTAATATATAAATTGAACATAGCTGTGTCAGCTTGTATTTCTTTCTCTAAATCATTTAATTTTTTCAAAGCAACTGTTGCATTATCATCATAAGTATAACTCAATATGCCTTCCACATACTTATAGTAATACTGATCTGCTAATGAAAGATGTTCATAATCAACCAAACTTATTCTTTGTTTAATGGCTTGATAATCACGTTTTTCTAGTAATTCATCAATACCTGAGCTTTCTTGAAAGCTGGCCTTAGATTGACTGGCTTGATAAGACATATCAAAGGCTTCGGCTACTTCATCTAATGGTATGTTTAATTTTTTAATTAATTTAAAGAAAATATCTACTGATGGCGATATTTCTGCTTTCTCAATGCGACTAACAATAGCTTGGGCACAAATACCTTCTGCTAAAGATTTTTGAGAATATGATTGCGCTAATCGATGTTTTTTGATTAGCTTTGCAATTTTTCCCTTCATAATTTTACCTCTCTTTGTGTTTGTATTATCACTTTAGTATTTAAAAATCAATATAGTGATTATTTAGAATGATAGATTAACCATAAAAAATAAGGCGCGCCGAGTACTGCGACGATGATACCTGTTGGTATACCTGATGATACTAATACTACACGACCAAATAAATCTGCACTAATCAGTAAAATAGCACCGATTAACATGGCAACAATTAAACTATATTGATGTTGGACACCACCTAATCTTCTTGATAAATGACCTGCAATAAGACCTATAAAAGCAATATTACCTATTAACACTACACTAATGGCGGTTAATGCTGTAGCAAGCAATAAGTTTATAATACGTTCTTTTTGTAAATTTAAACCTAAGGCAATAATTGTTAAATCATTTAATGCCATAATATTAAGATGATGACTACGTCTATACACCATAAACAATAATACAATTAATATAGGTAATGTGATCATTATCATTGACCAATTATCTCCACTAATTGTGCCTGATAACCATTTAACAATATACTCTACTTTATCTTTATTAATGCTAGCAGTTAACATAACCATCACACCTGAAATTAAAGTACTTATACCAACACCTGCAATAATTAAACGTATCGGATTTAAACCACTATGACGTTGATAAGCAAAAAAGAACACAATAGCAATTGTTATACAACCCCCTAGCATCGCAAAAAAAGGTAATAGTACTAGTAATGCAGAAGAATATTGATTAAATAAAGTGATAACAAGACCTATCATCAAGCCAGCACCGACATTAATACCTAAAATACCAGAATCAGCTAATGGATTTTTAGTTAAATTTTGAAGTAATAAACCACTTACTGCTAAAGCACTCCCAGCAAATAAACAAACAATAATTCTTGGTAAACGAAAAGTCCACATCACTGTCATTAATTGATCATTTGCTGCAAATGTAAAAGTAGCTATAACTTCTTGTAATGATAGCCACTGATACCCTCCACAAATAGCTAGGATAATAATAACTACCAATAAAAAACATAAACGATAGATACGTTTTTTATTCATTAACATTAAAATCGCCCTCCTTTTTTCAATAGCCATAAGAAACAAGGTAAACCAACTAAACTTACGACCGCACTAATAGGCGTTTCATAAGGTGGTGCAATTAAACGACTGATCATATCACAAATAATCATAAATAACCCACCTAATAATATTGTTAATGGTAAAATTTGTTGGTAATTACGACCGATCATTAATTTAACAAAATGTGGAATCACCAGACCTACAAAAGCTAGTGCACCTACTAAGGCAACTGATGAAGCGGATAATACTAACACAATCACTAATAAAATTAATCTAATGACAACTATATTTTGACCTAAAGATTGCGCCACTACCTCATCTAAACTTAAAATTGTTAATTGATGTGATAAACATAAAGCCATGATTAATCCACATAAAATAATAGGTGCAATAATACTTAACATCGACCAATTAATCCCTACAAAACCACCAGCTTGCCAACCTATAATACTAGTAGAAAGATGAAAATATAACATTATACCTTGCCCTAAAGCAGATAATAAAATCGCTACCATTGCACCTGATAAAATAAGCTTTAATTGAGGATGTCCGTTTTGAGAACTATGCGTTAACAATAAAACAATAAATGTCGCTACAACTGCACCTAAAAAACAAGTGACTAACATACCAAAATATGACATTACTGGAACAAATGCCATCGCAATTACTAAAGCAAATGCTGCACCTGCATTAATTCCTAATAACCCTGGATCAGCAATGGCATTACGCGTAATACTTTGCATCATCGCACCACTTGTTGCACAAGCAGCACCTACTAAAAATGCTGCACATAATCTTGGCATTCTAATATCAATAATCACATCTTGTAACGAATGATTTGCTAAAGGATGAGATAAAACTGACATAATTTCATGATGTGTATAATGATATGTCCCAAACCTTATAGCTGCGTAACTTGCACACAATAATAATAAAATAGTTATAAAAAAAATAAGCCAAAAACGTTTTGACTTACTGTGAAAATGATAATCTTGTTGTTGCGTCAAAACAAGACACTCCTTTACTTTAAAATAGTGTAGTGATGATCTGTTAATCACCACTACACATTGACAAATTATTGTGCTAATAAATGTTCTTTCAACACAGCTAATTCTTGTTCTAAACTCATCGGATCATTGTAGTAAAATAAGTTTGCATCAACATCTAAAACATGCTTATCTTTAACTGCTGGTAAGTTTTGCCATAAGTCACTTTCTACTAAAGATTTACCAATTTCCTGGTTTTTACGTATTAATACAATGTAATCACCAGCATATTCTGGAATCGCTTCTTGATTAATTTCTTTCCATCCTGTTGGAAAAATATCTGCTTTTACTTTTGCTTGTGGTGTTAATCCTAAAGCTTGAAATAAAACTTCACCACCACGTCCCCAATTATTACCAAATAAATAATATTGCTTATCTTCCACACCTAATAATGTAAAAGTTTTATCAGCACCTATTTTTTGTTTAATTTGTTCACCTACTTGTGCTGTTTCTTTTTTCCAATTTTCTACCCATGTTTTAGCTTCATCTTCTTTATTTAAGATTTTACCAATTTCAATAAATTGTTGTAAATAATCATATTTGTTATATTCAACAGCAATTGTTGGGGCAATCGCTTTTAATTTATCAATATTTTGATCTGTTGAAAATGTAATAATCACATCAGGTTTTAGTGCTGCAATTGCTTCAGGGTCATCACTTGCAACAACAGGTACATCTTTTAATAGTTCTTTAAAAACTGGATTTTCTTTATCATAAGATGTAACCCCTACAGGTGTGACACCTAATTTCAAAAAATCACCTGTGTATGAAAAACCTGCCAATACCACACGTTGAGGGTTTTTAGGAATCTCTACACCAGCATATGTTGTAGTTTCATTAGATACAGTGGTGCTACTTTCTTGTTGGCTATTTGATGATTGACAAGCCGCTAAAGTTAACGACGCCACAAATGCCATACTTGCTAATAATAATTTTTTCATTATTATCTCCTTAAAATTATTTATCTCGACCTAAATCATAGGTTAAAACGACTGGTTTGTGATTGATAGGTGATTGAACAATATGTGCCTCAATATTAAAAATATCTTTCAATATTTTAGGCTGAATGATGTTTGCCACAGTGTCATGATATTTAATTTGACCGGCTTTCATCGCAATCATTTCATCAGAAAAACGCGCTGCAAGATTCAAATCATGTAATACCATCACAATCGTTTTGCCATTTTGTTTATTTAATGTTTCTAACAATTGCAAAACTTCTAATTGGTGATTCATATCAAGATAAGTTGTAGGCTCATCTAAAAAAATAATATCAGTATCTTGTGCTAAAGCCATCGCAATCCATACGCGTTGACGTTGCCCACCAGATAAGTCATCTACTTTCATATGTGCATACTCAGTTACATGTGTCATCTTCATTGCCCAACTAATTTTTTCTTTATCTTGTATCGTTAATTTTCCCATACTATTTTGATGAGGATAACGACCATAAGCAATTAATTCATGTACTAAAATACCTTCTGCTGATTCTAATACTTGTGGTAATAAAGCTAATTTTTTAGCCACTATTTTCGTTGGCATTTTTGCAATGCTTTCACCATCTAAGTAAACTATACCTTTTTGTACTGTTAAAATACGAGTTAATGCTTTTAACAAGGTAGATTTACCACAACCATTGGGGCCAATTAATGTTGTTATTTTATTATCTAATAATTCACATGATAAATTTGAAATAATCATTTTTTCTTGATAAGCAACACTAATATTTTCAGCATATATTCTTGACATTATCTTACCTCACTCATTTCTAATTGAAAATCATTATCAATTACCTGCTTATTTTAACTTAAATCATTTTATTTTTCAAGCATAGTTAATAAATCAACCTAAAACAGTTAATAAAATAACACCTATAACAATCAAAATCATGCCTATTAGTGCAAAAAAATTTACATTTTCTTGCCATACCACAACACCAACGATAGCTGTTAAAACTAAACCTAGCCCACACCAAATACTATAAGCAATACTTAATGGTATTTGTTTTAACGATAATGAAAAAATATATAAACATAAAGAAAAACAAATAATACCGCCTAAGCCATATGTTACTTTTGTAAAACTTTCACTCGCTTTAATTAACGAAGTTGCAACAATTTCTAATAAAATCGCTATAAATAAATATAAATATGCCATTATCTTTTCCTTTCTACTTTTTATTTTAATCCCTATCATAAACTAAAATTATTGATTAAACAATGTTAACAAATGTTAATACTGTTCTTTTTAATTGTTTTTTAGTATAATGACTTTATTATATAGTGAAATATGGAGGACAATTTTGTGGATAAAATTATTATTACTGGTGGAAATAAATTAGCTGGTACAGTAAAAATAGAAGGTGCCAAAAATGCTGTATTACCAGTAATTACTGCTGCATTGCTAGCATCTGAAGGGGTGTCAACATTTTATAATGTGCCTAATTTATCAGATGTTAAAATTTTAAAAGAATTATTTACTGTTTTAGGGGCTAAAGTGACTTACGATCCTCAAGAAAATAAAATGACGATTGATGCTAGTGGACCAATTGCGACAGAAGCACCTGAAGAATATGTAAGTAAAATACGTGCTTCATTTCTTGTTTTAGGTCCAATGTTAGCTAGAAATAATATTGCTAAAGTGTCTATGCCTGGTGGTTGTACAATTGGTGCACGCCCTATCGAACAACATTTAAATGGTTTTATGAAATTAGGTGCAACAATTACAACAGGCGAAGGTTTTGTTGAAGCTAAAGTTAATGAACATTTAGAAGGTAAAACAATATTTTTCGATTTCCCTAGTGTCGGTGGTACGCAAAATGTAATTATGGCTTCTGTGTTAGCTAAAGGAATAACTATTCTAGAAAATATTGCACAAGAACCTGAAATTACAGACTTAGTAGATTTCTTAATTTCAATGGGTGCTAATATTCAAGGACGTGGTTCTTCAAGATTAATTATTACAGGTGTTGATAAATTAGTCGGTGCTACACACCATATTATTCCAGACCGAATTGAAGCGGGTACTTTTATGTGTGCTGCTGCAATGACACAAGGAAATATTAAAGTTATCGGTGCCTTACGTGAACATCACATTGCCTTAATTGATAAACTAGAAAAAATGGGCGTTATAATTAAAGATATTGACAATGGTTTACATATTATCGGTCCTGAAGTTTTAACACCAACAAACATTACAACTTTACCTTATCCAGGTTTTGCAACAGACATGCAGTCTCAACTAATGGCAGTCATGTTAGCAGCTAAAGGTCAAAGTACTGTCACTGAAACTGTATTTGAAAATCGTTTTATGCATGCCGGCGAATTTAATCGCATGGGCGCTCATGTTACAGTAAACTCTTCTAAATTAGCGACAGTAGACGGTGGTCATACTTTACAAGGTGCTAAAGTGAAATCTACTGATTTACGTTCATCAGCTGCTTTAATCTTAGCTGGATTAATTGCAGAAGGTACAACAACTGTAACAGAATTACGCCATTTAGATCGTGGCTATGTTAACTTCCATAGTAAATTAGCAGACTTAGGTGCTAATATTCAACGCATCTCAGAATAGAGGGATATTATGGCAAATAAAAAGAAAAAGAAACAAGAGAAAATTGCTTGGCGCGCATTTCACCAAAGACGTATGCCTATTTTAGTTAGGATAGCTGTCATGGCTATTTTAATGGTCGCTATGTTATTTCTAGGTACTATTATTGGCTATACAATTTTAGGAGATGGTTCATTTTCAGATTTACTTAATTTTTCAGCATGGCAACATATTAAAGACATCGTTATAGGTTAAATAAATAACACTTCAAAACAGTTATACTCATTGTTTTGAAGTGTTATTTGTTTTACTAATATTTATCTCCAACATTATTCTGTTCAAGAATTTAGAAGTAATTATAATATTGGTTCAGGTTTTAATTCTGGTATTTCTCTTACAACATGTGCTAAATAAGTAATTTTATCAGCTATTAATTCTGTTCTAAATACTTTATTATTTTGATTATCTATAAAATGATTATTTTGTATTTTACCAGATACTGCAACTAAACTCCCTTTATAACAATACTTTGCTAAGTTTTCTGCACGTTGCTTAAAGGCTGTGACGGTTAAAAATTCTGTTAAATCTTCACCATCTTTTGTTTTAAACATTTGATTAACTGCCAAAGTAAAATGGATATAGGCATTACCGTTAATACTTTCTTTCAATTCAGGATCTTTTGTCAACCTACCTATTAATGCAAAATGATTCATTATTATTCCCCCTATATATTTAATATTGTCGACAACATGAGTATATAAAAAATCATCTTATTGTTTCAAATAGCACTATTCTTATTTACTACACAATATTATACCAATCTTTCATTAAGCTAAATCCTACTATTAAGCAATGTTAAAATAGATGTCATTAAACAGTTTTCTATACAAAATAAATTTAATATCAATTATCTTTTTATTTAATAGTTGTTTTATATTATTCTTTATTATGATAGAATATAAGAGTTAATTTAATTTATAAAGGAGTGGACTTTTTGAAGAAAAAATATTTAGTACCTGTAGTTGCAGCAATGTCTGCATTTCTACTATCTGGATGTTCTGCCGAACAACATGAAGGTACCTTTTACGAATGGTTTGTAGAGCCATTAGATAAACTATTAAAATATCTATATGATATAACAGGTGCATGGTGGGTAGCTATTTTATTAATTACCATTTTAGTTCGTACGATTATGTTACCATTTATGTTAAAAATGTATAAAAATCAAAGTACGATGTCTGCTAGTATGTCTAAAGTTAAACCAGAATTAGAAGCAATTCAACTTGAAACAAAAGTATTACAAGAAAAAATTAAGCATACAAGTGATCCAGCTGAAGTTAGCAAATTAAGAGTTGCTTTACAAGAAAAACAAACAGAAATGATGGGTGTTTATCGTAAACATGGTGTTAATCCAATGGGTTCATTAGCTGGATGTTTACCAATGTTCTTAACAATGCCTATACTATCAGGTTTATTCTTTGCATTAAAATCACCTGTACATTCTGCAAGTATTTCAGATGCAACTTTCTTAACTTTAAGTTTAGGTAAAACTTCAATCATTTTAACTATTGTTGCCGGTATTGTTTATTATTTACAATCTTATATGACATTAATGTATACACCACCTGAGCAAAGAGAACAAATGAAAATATTCTCTTATATATCTCCACTAGCAATTATTGCTTTCTCATATACATCCGCTGGTGCTTTAGCATTATATTGGATTTTCGGTGGTATTTATATGATTGCTCAAACTTATTTAGGTAAAAAACTTTACCCACCATTAGTTAGTGAACCAGATAAAGAAGTCGTTAAACAAGCACTTGAAAAAGAAGAAAAAATCGCTTCATTAGGTGCTAATAAATCTAAAATCGTATCACGCAAAAAGAAAAAGAAATAAATTAAAGGGGCTGCAAATTGCAGCCCCTTTTTATTAATGATCTTTTGATAAATCCATCTCTTTTAATGGAATAATTTTTGTTTTATATTTAATTTTATGATAACCATAGAAAACTAACATCACTGGAATTGCAATGTATGTAATAATAATTCTTGTCCAATTCACATCACCTTCTAATAATAAACTCGTATCTTGTCCAATAATAACTAAAATACATAAGGCTAATGCTAATAGTGGACCAATTGGAAACCATTTAGCTTTATAAGGTAAATCATCTAAATTATAACCTTGTAAAACATAAGCACGACGGAAACGATAGTGACTTAAAGCAATACCTAACCATGCAATAAAACCTGTTAAACCTGATGATGCGACAATTGTATCAATGGCCGCACTTCCTTTAACTTCTGCAAAAATAACAAAAATTAATGAAATAGCTGTTGTTAAAATCAATGATAAGTATGGAATACCGTTTTTAGTTGTACGTGCAAAAATTGACCATGCCATTTTATCTTTACCCATCGCATATAACATACGTGTAGAAGCATACATACCTGAATTACCCGCTGATAAAATTGATGTTAATATAACAGCATTCATCACCCCTGCCGCTAAAGCAAAACCTGCTTTAGTAAAGACAATAACAAATGGTGATTGTGCTACTGAATATTCACTATTAATTAGTTCAGGGCTTGTATATGGAATTAATAAAGCTAAAATCGCAATCGATACGATATAAAATAATAAAATACGCCAAAACACTTGTTTAATTGCTTTAGGAATAGCTTTTTTAGGATCTTCTGATTCACCCGCTGTTATCCCAATTAATTCTGTCCCTTGGAATGAATAACCAGCAATCAAGAATACACCTAAAGCTGACAATAACTTACCAGAGATCGAACCATCACCACCAATAAAAGGACCCTCGCCTGACATAAAGTTAGTTAACCCAACAAACTCGCCACCAAAAATACCTAAAATTGTCAATGTTCCAATAACTATAAATACTAAAACCGTGATGACTTTAATCGCAGCAAACCAAAATTCTGATTCACCATAAACACGCACTGATAGAATATTTAGTCCAAAAATAATCGCTAAATAAATTAAACTCCATGCCCATGTTGGTAAAAATTGCCCAAACTTCCAATACTGAATAATCATAGCAGCAAAAGTAACATCAGCAGCAACTGTAATCACCCAATTAATCCAGTAATTCCATCCTAGTGCAAAACCAAGAGATGGATCAACAAAGCGTGAAGCATAAGTACTAAATGAACCTGTAACTGGTAAGTAAGTAGCCATTTCTCCAAGTGAAGTCATTAAGAAATATACCATTAAACCAATTGCAGCATAGGCAATTAATGCACCACCAGGTCCAGCAGCAGCAATCGTACCACCACTTGCCATAAATAGTCCACTACCTATAGCTCCCCCAATAGCAATCATCGTAATATGTCTTGTTTTTAAATGTCTTTGTACATTTGAATTATTATTTTTCATTCAATTACTCCTTTTCTTTTAATGCTATAGGAGTGAAGATAGTATAAATAAAAAAGTGGACATACACTATTGTATATCCACTTATCTATACATCAATAAGTCTACAAAATAGCGCATTATGGTAAACCATAACAGTGTTACGCCTTTCAGCAATAACCCCAACAATTGTAATCAGCATATTACAATCATTTCGGCGACTTAACCTTTCAACTTAGTTCATTAATGATGCTTCATCTCCCTAAGTTTACTCTTTTAATTCGCAACCTCTATCTTTCATCTCTATAACTTAAATGTATTGTACACTTTTATAAGCTTTTTGACAACCTATAAACCCACTTTCTATTAAAATTTTTCAAAGTAACTGTTAAACACACAATATCTGATGTAACTTGCTTTTAATTAATACCATTATTTTAACTAAATTAATATCACCTAACTTATGGTATGTAGTAAGTTTATTGCAACTTGCATCAAATACCACTTATCTATAAACTCACTCTATGGAGGTATACTATGCTAATTTTATTATTTTTTCTCGGTGCATGTACGGCCAGCACTTTAATCTGTTTTATAGAACGTACACCCAAACAATTTTGTTGTGGTCGTTCTCAATGTAATCACTGTTTACATCCACTCAAATGATATGATTTAATCCCCATTGTTAGTTATTTTTATTACCGAAAACAATGTCATTACTGCCAACATCCGATACCTAAACATTATATAATCTTAGAAATTAGTTTTAGTTGTTTGTTCAGTTTATTTTATATTTTACGCTTAGCTTGAAACGATTATTATTTAGTGTCGGTATTATTATTAATTAGTGCTTATGATATACGTCATCATATTATTTTACCTAAATTACAATTTTTATTATTCATTTATGTTTTATACTTCTCAACACTGACTTGAAATCTATTAATTACCATTTTACTCATGCACTTATTATATTTTATAAGTCGACAACAAATAGGCTATGGTGATATTAAACTCATTCTACTTTTATCTAGTCTATCATCAACTAATTTAATATTAATTAACTGCACTTTTATTATTGCGGCAATTTATGCAATATTTTTATTAATCTTTAACAAAGCCTGTTTAACTAGTCGTCTTCCATTAGCACCTTTTATTTCTATTAGTTTTGTGTTCACTCATTTTTTACTTTAAGGAGGTAAGTATGTCATTATTACCACGTGAAAAATTAAAAATGTATGGTATTGAAGCACTTACTGATCAAGAATTATTAACTATTATTTTAAACAGTGGCAATAAAAATAGTTCTGTTTTTCAAATCTCAGAACAGCTACTTAATCATTATCACTCATTCAAAAATATGTTAGAAACAAATTTTTTTGAACTCACAAATCAAGCAGGTATTGGTGAAAGTAAAGCGGCATCTCTGCTAGCGGTCATTGAAATTGCCAAACGTATTTATACAATTGATAAACATCGTAAATATCGTTGTCAATCACCTAAACAAGCCGCACAATATTTAATGAATCATATTAGATTTTGCAGTCAAGAAAAATTAATTGCCATTCACTTAAATACTAAAAATTATATTATTTCAGATAAAGTAATTTTTCAAGGGTCATTAGATAGTTCTCTCATTCATCCAAGAGAAATATTTAAAGAAGCCCTACGCTGTTCAGCACAATCCATTATTATTGCACATAATCACCCTTCTGGCGACCCTACACCAAGTCAGGAAGATATTAATGTCACACAAAGATTAATCAATTGCGGACAGATTATGGGCATTCATGTCTTAGATCATATCATTATTGGTGATGGATGTTTTACCAGTTTAATTGAAGATGGTTATTTAACTCGTGAAAATAATAGACGACAAACAGTATAAACAATTATGATTGTTTAAGATAAGTACGTACTTGTGAAATAAAATATAATGAACCTGTAATAATATAAATTGTGTTTTCATCAACTGCAACGTCTTTTAACCATTGTTCAAATGAATGATAACGTGGATATTGCATAGGATATTGGTCTAATTGATAGGCTGTCGGATAATCAAATGTCGTTACAGCAACCTCAGCAGTTAAAGTTGTTAGACGATTTAACATACTATCAACAGGTTTACCTTCAATCACAGCAAATAACACTTTAATTGTTTTCTTTTCTTCTGCAAAAACTTTTAATAAAGCATCAATACTTTCATTATTATGTGCACCGTCAATATAAATAGATGGTTGTTTCACTATTTGTTCAATACGTCCACGCCAAATTGAACGTTCAATACCTTGACGAATTGTATCACGATTAAATTTAGTAAAAACATGTTTTAATAATAAACTGGTCATAATAGCTAAACTAGCATTTGCTTTCTGATGTTCACCAATCATTTGAATATTCACTTGCATTAATTTTTCATAATCTGAAATAAAATTAAATGTTTGATCTTGAGAAGTATAATAAAATTGTTTACCTAATTCAAATGTTGGACAAAATTTATCATTAGCTGCTTGTGTCAAAAGATGACGTACATCACTACGATCAGTAGCAAAAATAAACGGCACACCCTTTTTTAAGACACCTACTTTTTGTTCAGCAATTTCTAAGTAACTTTGCCCTAAAATATTTTGATGATCTAAACCAATTGAAGTACATACTACTGCTAAAGGCTTAAATATATTAGTCGAATCATATAAACCACCTAAGCCCGCTTCAATAATTACAATATCTACCGGATGCACATCTCCAAAATAAACAAACATCATCGTTGTAATAATTTCAAATTCAGTCGCATGACCTAATGTTGTTTCTTCAGGCAAACGTTCTACAATTGGTTTAACACGCTTAACTAAATCTATTAAAGCTTCGTTGCTAATCATTTGCCCATTAATTGCAATACGTTCATTGAAATTTTCTAAATAAGGTGAAATAAACGTTCCCACTTGATAATTTGAAGTTGAAAAAATATTTTGTAAATAATTAACTGTTGACCCTTTACCATTAGTGCCAACGACATGAATCCCTTTAATTTTATTTTGTGGTTGTCCTAATTGTGCTAGCAACCATTCCATACGTTTTAAACCTGGTTTAATACCAAATTTCATCGTACTATGAATCCATGTTAATGCTTCTTGATAAGTCATTTATACCATCCTTTTATATGTATTATAATGTTATTATAGCTTCTATTTCACAATGAATACAACATTATTATTAAAATAAGAGTGAAAAGCACTTGCTTTTCACTCTTATATTTTATTACATCATGCCACCCATACCAGGCATTGATGATGGATCAAATGCTGGTTGTTCTGATGGCATCTCTGCCACAACAGCTTCTGTTGTTAAGAATAATGAAGCAACTGAAACGGCATTTTGTAATGCTGAACGTGTTACTTTAGCTGGATCAACAATACCTGCTGCAATCATATCTACCCACTCATTAGTTGCTGCATTAAAACCGATACCTTCTGCTTCACGTTTTAATCTATCGACAATAACCGAACCTTCTAAACCAGCATTAATGGCAATTTGACGTAATGGTTCTTCTAAGGCACGTAAAACAATATTAATACCCGTTTGTACGTCACCTTCTTGTGATAATTTGGCAACTTCACTAGATACTTGTACTAAAGCTGTTCCTCCCCCCGCAACAATACCTTCTTCTACTGCTGCGCGTGTAGAATTTAATGCATCTTCAATACGTAATTTACGTTCTTTTAATTCAGTTTCTGTTGCTGCACCGACTTTAATTACTGCCACACCACCTGCTAATTTAGCTAAACGCTCTGTTAATTTTTCTTTATCGAATTCAGATGTTGTTTCTAAAATTTGTGCTTTAATTTGTTGTACACGTGCTGCAATGGCTTCTGATAAACCTGCACCTTCAACAACAGTCGTATTATCTTTTGTGACAACTACTTTATTAGCTTGTCCTAACATATCTAATGTTGTTGTTTTTAAATCTAAACCTAATTCTTCAGTAATGACTTGACCACCTGTTAAAATAGCTAGATCTTCTAACATTGCTTTACGACGATCACCGAAACCAGGTGCTTTAACGGCGACAACATTAAATGTACCACGTAATTTATTTACCACCAATGTTGTTGCTGCTTCACCCTCAATATCATCAGCAATAATTAATAATGGACGTGTCGCTTGAACTAATTGTTCTAATAACGGTAAAATTTCTTGAATACTTGCAATTTTTTTATCTGTAATTAAAATAAATGGATTATCTAATACAGCTTCCATTTTATCAGAATCTGATACCATATATGGAGAAATATACCCACGATCAAATTGCATACCTTCAACAACTTCTAATTCAGTTTCAAAACCTTTTGATTCTTCGATTGTAATTACACCATCATTACCAACACGTGCCATGGCTTCTGAAATAAAACGTCCTACTTCTTCATCAGCTGCACTAATGGCACCTACTTGTGCAATCGCTTCTTTTGATTCAATTGGTTTGGCAATTTTTTGTAGTTGTTCAACTGCTACTTTAGCTGCTAAATCCATCCCTTTTCTAATACCCACAGGGTTCGCACCCGCAGTAACATTTTTTAATCCTTCACGAATCATTGCTTGGGCTAATACAGTTGCTGTAGTTGTACCATCACCGGCAATTTCATTTGTTTTATTAGCAACTTCTGTAACTAATTTAGCCCCCATATTTTCGTATGGGTCTTCTAATTCAATCTCTTTAGCAATTGAAACACCATCATTTGTAATTAGCGGTGCACCAAATTTCTTATCTAACACAACATTACGCCCTTTAGGTCCTAATGTTACTTTTACTGCATTGGCTAGTTTGTCTACACCTGCTGCCATAGATTGGCGTGCATCTTCAGAAAACTTAATTTCTTTTACCATGTCATTGTCCCTCCTAATATTATTTAATAATAGCTAAAATCTCATCTTCACGCATGATAAGATATTCTACGTCTGCTTCTTTATATGTTGTAATTGCATAACTTGAATAAATCACTTTATCTCCAACACTCACTTCATGCGCTAATTCTTGACCTTGCGCATTATAACGTGATTGTCCGATAGCTACAACTTCAGCAGTTAACACTTCATTTTTAGCAGAATCTGGTAATACTATACCGCCTATTGTTGTTGCTTCTTGTTCTATTTTTTTTAATACGACATAATTTGATAATGGTTGTAACATTGTCTACCTCCAAATTTTTTATCTTTTAGCACTTCACATACGGAATTGCTAATACAGTTCTTATATTAATCAAAAAAGGTCAAAAAATCAAGCAAAAAGATTATCAACAAGTTTCTATCTAGCACCGTCACAATAAATATGTTATGCTTAAATTAACTAAACATTACATAATAAGGAATCTTAATATGAGAAAATCAAATACATTACAACAAATTAGGCAAAAACCTTGGTATGCAAGATTCGATTGGATTTTAACAGGTTTTATTTTTATTTTTTTAGCATATAGTTGCATGACTGTTTATTCAGCACAAATGAGTGGACAATATATTAATAATTTTGCCATTAGACAATTACTCTATTATGCATTAGGATGGATAATTATTTTGTCTATACTTTTTATTAAACCACTTCAAATTCAAAAATTAAGTTGGATAGCTTATGGATTAGGTATCGCCAGTCTTGTTTTTTTAATTATTGCACCTACTTCAATCGCACCTATTATTAATGGTGCTAAAAGTTGGATTAGATTGCCCGGCTTAAATTTTTCTATCCAGCCAACTGAACTTATGAAAATATTTTTAATGATGGCTTTAGCTCAATTAATTTCTTGGCATAATCACCGACATATCCATACAATTAAAAATGATGTTCAATTAATTTTAAAAGTCACTGGATTAAGTTTAGTGCCACTTTTTCTTGTTTTGCATCAAAATGATTTAGGGTCAACTTTAGTTTTATTAGCAATTATCTTTTTCATGCTTTTTGCATCAGGCATTTCATGGAAAATTATTACACCTTTTATTGCGACACTAACAGTCATTATTTCTACATTATTATGGATTGCTTTACAGCATAAAGAGTGGTTAGCTAAAATTTTACAAGGTTATCAAATGACACGTATTTATGCTTGGTTAAGTCCAGCTGATTATGCTGATAGTGGTTCATTACAAGTACTTCAAGCACAAAGAGCGATTAGTAATGGTGCCACATTAGGTAAAGGTTATTTAAATGGTGAAACTTATGTTTCAGAAAATCATACTGATTTTATTTTTTCAGTTATCGGCGAAGAATTTGGCTTTATTGGTGCCAGTTTATTAATTATTTTTTATTTATTACTAATTTTTCATTTATTGCGCATTGCGGTAAAACAACAAAACGATTATTTCATTTATTTTATCTCTGGCTTACTTGGCTTACTTACTTTCCAAATATTTGAAAATATCGGTATGATTTTGGGGATTTTACCTGTTACAGGTTTACCTCTGCCATTAATTAGTTTTGGTGGTAGTGCTTTATGGGGCGTAATGTTTGCCTTTGCTATTATCTTTAATATCCAGTTTCATGAACATGCTAAATATTATAAACAATAATAAACAGCTACTTACATACTATAAAAAGTTATGTAAGTAGCTGTTTTCTATTTATTTTACTAAGGCTAGTGCTTGCTTTAGTTCTTTTTTAGATTTAGTCATCGTTACTTTTACACCTAATGCTTCTAATGATTGTAAAATTTGATTTTTCTTTTGTTTAGACATTACTTCATCCTCCAAATTTAATAATCATAGTGTATCAATAATTAGTGCACTTGACTATCAGACTAGCGACCGATATTATAGTATTTCTTTTTATATCTCGAAAAAATATAACCTACTATGATACCAACTAAAGCTCCTAAACTATCTAAAAAGACATCTTGCCATAAAGGGGTTCTACCTGGTGTAAAACTTTGATGTATTTCATCGATAACAGCATATAAAATAGGAATTAGCCATGCTAAGCAAAACGTCACTTTAATATTAGCTATCAATTGTTTTAATAATAAAAAAGTAAAGCATCCTATAATAAAATAAGAACTAAAATGTGCAAACTTTCTAATAAAAAATTCGATGAAGTGGCTATAGCCAACTTGTTCTATAGAAATTATACGACCCGCATAAGTAAATTCAATATGAGATAATAACGCTGCAAAAGGTTCATTAGCTAAAAGACGATTTAAAGTTGGTATTAAACTTTGTTGTTGATAACTTTCATTAGAAGAATGGAATAATATCACCATCATCATCACGATGACCAATAAAGAAATAATAATTTTAATTTTTTTAATCATAATCTCTTCCTTTCATTATTTACTCACTCTACAATAAATAATGCTTAAATGCAAATATAAAAAGACTAGGTTACCCTAGTCTTAATTTTTAAAGATCACTAATTTCTTGTGCATCTAATTCTTGTTGATTTAAATTAGATAATTTTACATATGTCACAATTGCTAAAATAATCATAATGATAGTTGGTAAAAGACCAGCTACTGCTGTACTCACTAACAATATTGTTGGTGCTTCACCAAGTACTTGTAACATAATCGTTTTCATTTGACTAACTGAATATATAGTGGCACAAACATCTATCAATTGATAAACGAAGTAAATAATAATACCTGTTGTAGCCGGCACTATCATTTGCCCTAAACTAATGTAATTTTTAATTAATAGTACAATTGCCACAATACCAATAATAATTGCCATAATACTTAATCCTTGCATAATCGGGCTAGTACCTAATTCAGCTACTTTTGCTATATAGTCACCTTCTGGACCTGTGATTTTTAATTCGTCATAATTAACTTTATTAGTTAGTTGTGTCACATAACTATAAATTTTTATTAATAATCCAATAATCGTTAAGATACTTAGTACCATTAACCATGTACGTGTTGATTTAACTTGTTTCATTTTTGTTGACCTCCTAAATAATTTTTATACTACTCAATTGCTATTATACTACAAAAAAATCATCATTTCATTAGAATTTCTTAATATTTAAGAACTTTTATTCAAATATTTTTCATACATCGCCAACAATCTAGTTAATAAAGTTGTAATAATAAAATAAATACAAGCTACAACGATCAATGGTGTAAATGCGATATACGTTTGTGCACGTATAATTTCTGTCACTTTCATTAATTCTATCAATCCTATAATTGAGACAATTGATGATTCTTTAATAACAGAAATAAACTCATTCCCTAATGCTGGTAAAATATTTTTAATTGCTTGTGGTAAAATAATTGATTTCATTGTGACAAATTTATTTAATCCTAATGTTTCAGCCGCTTCAAATTGTCCTTTATCTACCGCATTCAACCCAGCACGTATAATTTCAGCTACATAAGCACTACTATTAACAGATAATGCCAATAATCCAACTAAGAAACTGGCAAAAGTTCTACCAAAACCAAAATCCGGCATTGTAAATGTATAAGCAAAAATAGCTAACTGTACTAATAAAGGTGTTCCACGTATGAAACTAATATAAGCATCAATAATACGTCCTAAAATAGGTATATGACGTAATAATGTTAAAACTGTTCCTAATGTCGTACCAATCACAACTGCTAAGAAAGATAATGCCAAGGTAAGTAATAAACCTTTGATAATTGTATTTTTGTAAGTATAAATTTTTTTTAGTTGACTCAAAATACCATTATCTACTTGTTTAGATTTAATTTCCGAAGATGAAGCTAAAGCAACATTTTTCTTCCATATTTGATCAATTGTATGATTATTTTGTATCTTAGAAAAATAAGCATTAGTGACTTCTACCATCTTAGGAGAATTTTTAGGAAACGCTGCTGCTGCACCTAAATCATCATCCATAAACATTTTAACATCACTATATGTTAATTCTGGATATACTTCTAAATACAAATCAGCATTTTCTTTAGAAATAATAATACCTGATAATTGATGTTGACTTAATTGTAAAACCATATCTGGAAAAAGTTTTAAACTAACTAAGTGTGCCTTAGGAAAATATTTTTTAGCTACTGCTTCTTGAATTGTACCCGTTTGAATTGCTAGTGTAACATTAGCATTATTCAATAACTCGATTGAATTTAACTTTGCTTTATCTGATTGATTAATCATCACCACATTTTCAAAATGATAATATACATCAGAAAAATCAACTTGTTGCGCTCTTTCTTGTGTCGGTGTCATACCAGCAAGCACAATATCTACACGTTTAGTTTGCAAATCAGCGATTAAATTATCAAAACTATTGTCAGCAAATTCTACAGTTATTTCTTTACCACTTTCTTGGCTAATTTGTTGTGCAATGCCTTGAGCAATATCCATATCAAATCCTATCAAATTACCCTTAGTGTCAAAAAATTCAAAAGGTGGATAGCCTGAAGATGTTCCCACAATTAATTTACCACTATCCACTACACTTTGATAAATTTCATCTGTTTGTGCATAAACAATTTTAAATGAAGACATCATATATACCAAACATAAAGTTATTAAAACAACTATTTTTTTCATCATTCCTCACCTCTTTTAAAATTATTTATTATTATAAATAAAAATTCATATAAATTCAAGTTTTGTGCATAAATATTCTTAGTTGTTTCATTAATAAAATAATGTCTATCCTCATTGAGGATAGACATTGGTTGATTGTGTTAAATTTTGTAGCAATTGATAACGTAATAAAACTAATTCGGGATATTGGTAAAAAAATTCAATTTTTTCATTTTGTTGATTAGTTGCTGTTAAATCATGATAAGGTCGTATCACAAATTCTGTAAAACTTTCTGCAAAATCTTCATAGGGATTACTAGCAGCATACGTCGTAATAAATTTATCTTTATTTAATTGATAAAATTCTACCGTGTCTTCTGTTGCTTTACTTGAATTTTCTACCCAATCTTTTGGTACATTTTTCCAAAAATCTAAATAAAATTGATTTAAATAACTTGTCTCTTTTAAACAATATAAACTTTTATCTGTAATCGTCATTTCACAACTTTGATCATTGACATATTGATCATAATGATCTGAAAATAAATGTGCAAATTCATGAATCAAAATCAATTTTGCATCCATATCAGCCGTATTTGACATATTATACACATCTATACCTAATGCTTGTCCATCAACTTTATGTTCACCTAATCTCATAATATAAGCTGATAAATTACTATCTTCTATGGCAACATATTTAGTTAAATTTTTACGCCATTCTACTGGCACTAATTGAGTGAAAAAATCAAATTGTTTTTGTGCCATTTGTTGTTGCTCTGTTGTTAACTGTTGCTTCGTTGATTGTTGCAGTTGATTACCTGCTACTTTATATTCTGCAATCACATGGCCTTCATCTATATTACCTGGACTTACATCTTGTTCGCTAATAGTTTGTAAATATAAAGGTAAATGATCATCAATTAATTGATCACTTTTTACAATACAATCGTTAATATCTTGGCATATATCAGAATGTATTATTTTTGACGTATCTATTTGAATATTAGTTGTTGATTTAAATTGATTAGGTTGAGAATAACTATTTAAGTTATAAAACATGATAATTAGTACGCCTATTACTAAAAAACTACCTAATATGAGCCATTTTCTGCTTTTCTTCATTCATTACCTCTTTTTTAAAACAAATTTATTTATACACTATATTACAAATAGATTAACTTATCAATCATTCTTGTTTTTTGCGCGTGTACATCTGTACATACAGATAAATATATAGTAAGATAGTACAGTATTACTTTTTGGAGGGAAACTATGAACTTTGAACAATTACTCGGTGCTGTTATCAGTATTATCTGGAGCACACCACTTATTATTTTACTGTCAGGCGCAGGTGTATGGTTTACATTGCGTTCTAAATTCATTCAAATACGTTTAGTTCCTGAAATGATTAAACAAATGTTTAATAAATCCGCTCAGCAACAAGGTATTTCATCATTTCAAGCTTTAACAATGGCTTTAGCTGGTCGTGTTGGTACTGGAAATGTTGCTGGTGTAGCGACAGCTATCGCATTTGGGGGACCTGGTGCAATTTTTTGGATGTGGGTCATTGCATTTTTTGGTGCCAGTCTAGCATTTATTGAAACAACACTTGGTCAAATTTATAAACAACAAGAAAAAAGTGGCTTTATGCGTGGAGGTCCTGCCTATTACATCGCGTATGGATTAAGAAAGAAAAAATTCGCATTATTCTTTGCATGCTTATCTGTTATTTGTTATCTTGTTTTAATGCCAGGTGTACAAACTAATTCTATTGGGCAAGCATTACATAATTCATTGGCTATTCCAACTTGGGTATCTAGTTTAGTCGTTGCCCTTTGTTTATCAATCATTATTATTGGTGGTGTAAAACGAATTGCCAGATTTACTGAAATTGTCGTGCCATTTATGGCATTAGCTTATATTGGAATGGCATTTATCATTTTAGCTGTTAATTTCAAAGAAATTCCAGCAATGTTTTCACTTATTGTACGTAGTGCATTCGGACAAGATCAAGTATTTGGTGGATTATTAGGTTCAGCTATTTTATTTGGTTTTAAACGTGGATTATTTGCTAACGAAGCTGGACAAGGTTCGCAAGTTGCTGCATCTTCTTCAGCTGATGTATCTCATCCAGTTAAACAAGGTTTAGTTCAAGCATTTTCAATTTACTTTGATACATTTTTAGTTTGTACAGCCACAGCATTAATGATTTTAATTACTAATCAATTTAATGTTTATGATGATAGTGGTAAATTAGTCGTAGAACATATTGCTAATATTACTGCAAATGATGCAGGTGCATTGTATACACAACTTGCAGTATCTACAGTATTTGGTAATTTAGGACCTATATTAGTTGCTATTACATTAACATTTTTTGCTTTTACAACTATTATGAGTTTCTATTATATTGCTGAAACCAATTTAATTTATTTAACTAAGGGTCGTGCTAAAACTTCATTAATGTTTGCATTCCGTCTAGTTATGGTTATCATGACATTCTATGGTGGTATTACGACAAGTAGCACAGCTTGGGCAATGAGTGATGTTGCGGTCGGTTTATGTGTATGGATTAATATTATTGTTATTAGTATTTTATCTCCTGTCGCGTTTAAAGCTTTAGTTGATTATGAACAACAATTAAATCAAGGTTTAGATCCACAATTTAACCCTAAAAAATTAGGCATTAAACACGCTGACTTTTGGGAACAATAAATCATTAAATGGGATTAGGAAAAACTAATGAATTTTTCCTAGTCTCATTTTTTATTACAATAAATACTTTTACTATGTTAAAATAAACCTATCATGAATAAGGAGGTATCTCATGGCTAAATTTTCTATGCAAGATAAACCGAAATTAGATAATACTAGTCAGCTAATTCAAGAGAATAATCAACATTTTTTATTATTGCCTAAAAAATCAAAACTAGATTTACTTGGTGTGAAATATTGGAAAGCACCCGAAAATTATAAACTACCTGTTGATCCGTATGCGTTATTTATTATAAAACGTTTAGATGGACAACATACTTTGGAAGTCATTGAAAATGAATTTAATAATCATTTCACTGATTTACCCAATAAAAGTCGTGATAGATTTTTACGATTAATTCTTAAATTAAATCAATGGTTAACAGTAAAATAAGGAGATATTATGAATCAAACAATAGAACTATTAAAAACACATCGTTCAATTAGACATTTTATCGCAAACAAACCTTTATCAGATGCACAATTACAAGAAATCATCGCTTGTGCAAAGCAAGCACCTACTTGGATGAATGGTCAACATTATAGTATTATTGTAGTCACTGACCCACAAACAAAGGCAATGCTAGCACAATGGTCACCTAGAAATGCACATATTGAACATTGTTCAGCATTTTTAATCTTTTGTGCTGATTTTACTCACTTAGCACAAGCCAGTGCTTTACATCAACAACTATTTGATATTAGTGATAATCACGATGCTTTAATTACAGCTTCAATGGATGCAGCATTAGCAATGCAAAATGCAATTATTGCTGCTGAATCAATGTCATTAGGTACAGTTTGTGTCGGTGCTATTAGACAAATTGCTGACAATATTATCAATTTATATCATTTACCACAATTATCTTATCCACTTTGTGGCTTAAGTATTGGTTATCCTGATAATCAACCTACGTCAATAAAACCTCGTTTATCAGATGCTGTTAATGTTGGCTATAATCAATATCCACGTACTGCAATTAATCATATTATGGCTTATAAACAAATATTGCCGGAATGGGGCCAAAAATTATCACAATACTATGCTAGTCAACCTTTAATTGAAACAAATAAATTATTAAAAAAACAAGGATTTTAAATACTAAAAAAGCTGGTAAAACGCATTGTTTTTTACCAGCTTTACTTCTACTATACTAACATGTCATATGGAAAATATTCTAATCCTTCTAGCGCTTTATCTTCAATATTTTTAATCTTACACATTGCTGCTGTATCCCAGCTCCAATAACCTTCATATTGATCTGATGCTGTAATATGTCTATCATGCCAAGGTGCATCAGTATGTGTATAGTACCAAAAATATTGAGCATTAACTACGCTTTCTGCTGTATCTGTAATACGATTAGCATATTCAAATACTGAACGATAATTAGAAATTTTATTATAAAATAAATAAACCATAAAATATTCTAATAAGTCGTCTGTAATTTTCACTTTTTTAAAAACATGTTTTAAATCATCAATAAATTCTTCTTTACGCTCACTATATAATACACCAATCGCAAAATAATCTATAACTGTATAGATATCCGTATCTTTATTAAATGTACGCTTAAATTTATTTAAACTTTCTCTATAATAATGATAAATTTCTTCTTTGCTTTCACCTAAAGAATAACAAACATGAAACAATCTCATATTCATAACTGACAAATTTTCTGATTGCCCTGTATCACTTGCTAATATACGTGTGAATAAATTTTTACGTTTTGCTATATTAGTCGTCAATTGTTGCTTTAATGTTTCAAAATGTTCTTGATTCATATGTTGATCTCTTAACATACTATTGTCCTCCTTTATTTTGCACCAATAAATCATATGGAAAATATTCTAATTCTTTTAATTCTTCATCGTAAATACCTTTGATTTTACACACTGCCGCAGTATCCCAACTCCAATAGCCATCATAAGCATCTTCTGTTAAATGTGTATCATACCAAGGTGCATCCGCATGATCATAATACCAAAAACTCTGTGCTTCTTTTACACTTGCCACATCATCTTGAATAATATTCATATAGTCAAAAATCGAATGATGATAAGGTATAACTTTATCTTCAAATAAATAAGTCGCAAAATATTCGATAATACTATCTGTATTGACCATTCTTCGATACATTTCTTTTAAATCATCAATAAATTCATCTTTACGTTCGCTATACAATACACCTATCGCAAAATAATCTACTAATCTATATAATCCTGTACCTTCATAAATATTTTCTTTATTATAAAATACCATCTTTTTATAATATTCAAATATGTCATCGACTGAATCTCCAAGAGAATAACAAATTTTAAATAAAATCATATTTGTATAAGAAAGATGACTTAAGTAATTTTCCCATCGTTCTGGAATCACCCTGTCTCTATTATTTTCTCTTCTTAATCTTGATTGAATATAAAAAGTTTTTTGTTCATTGAAATAGTCTTCATCTTTATGTTTGTCTCTTAACATTTTTTCACCTACTTATTTTGTACCAATAAATCATATGGAAAATATTCTAATTCTTTTAATTCTTCATCATAAATGCCTTTGATTTTACATACTGCCGCAGTATCCCAACTCCAATAACCATAATAAGAATTTCTATCTCTCAAATGAGAATTATACCAAGGTGCATCCGCATGATCATAATACCAAAAACTCTGTGCTTTTTTAACACTGGCCACATCATATTGAATAAGATTCATGTAATCAAAAATTGAATGATGATAAGGTACAACTTTATCTTCAAATAAGTATGTCGCAAAATATTCAATAATACTATCTGTATTAACCATTCTTCTGTACATTTCTTTTAAATCATCAATAAATTCTGCTTTACGTTCACTATACAAGACACCTATCGCAAAATAATCTACTAATCTATATAGTCCAGTACCTTCATAAATATTTTCTTTATTATAAAATATCATTTTTTTATAATATTCAAATATGTCATCCACTGAATCCCCTAAAGAATAACAAATTTCGAATAAAATTTGATTGTCATGTGCTAAATTACTAAAATACGTACTCATATTATCTTCCGGTATTTCATCACGATAACTCTCTCTACGTTGATTTGATTTCATAATAAATGTTTTTCTTGCCAAAAAATATGCTTCATCTTTATGTTTGTCTCTTAACATCTCTTTTCTCCTTATGGTTTTATAATTTGTGCCGCTTCATCTAATTGATTAATACTAATATTACCATTACGTCTGATTTTCACTAAATGATATATTATTTGTTTTTTATCCATCGCTAATTTAATCATATCCCATTGTTCTTCATCCACTGCATCTTTCAATCTATAGTCTATCCATTCTTTATCCATCTGTTTACCGATTTTTTCACCATTTTTTTTGAGATAACTTAGGCGACTGGTGCCGTATTTGGCTTCGGCGATAATGTAGGCGGGGTGAGCGTTGGGATTATAATAAATGCCATCTATGCCTAGATGTGTTTTATCATCTAGAGTTAAAACCATGTCTTTACTTATGCGTTCATACCCCATTTGTCGATAAATTTCATCTTGACTCATTTCTCCGTAATTACCTTTATTTAAGTTATTGATTAAAAATCGTCTTCGTTCATTAACGTCTATGACAATCTCTCTTTGATTATCAATCATTTCTTTAGTATGTATTTTTTCATAAACGGGATGATAATTTCTTGTTAATGCACGCTCATGCCATTCTTCCTTAGTAAAATATTCAATATAATTGTTTCTTTGAACTACTTTATCAATCGTTTTATTTTCTAAGTTTTTCAAATATAAACTTGCTTGATCTAATTGATTCAATTCATATTCATTTGAAACCAGTGCATTTTCTGGTGTTGTGACAATTGGATCATTTAATGACAAAGATTTAATAAATGCATTAGTTTTGTCTACAACTACTTTAGTTTTGTGAGATGTATCAATAATTGCTTCATCTATAAAATTATTGACATGACCTTTAAATGCTTCTGTTTGTTTTACTAAATGTTGATTAATATTTTGTAAACTTTCCTTTGATTGTTCTCCTAATCGTTTAAGATTTTGAGAAGTACTCTCGTTTAATACTTTAAAATTCAATTGATCAAAACTGCTTTTATTTAATAAAACTTGTTCTGATTTGGCTAAATATTTAGCAACAGGTAAAACATCAATAACACTTAAGCTAGCTCTTATAACACGTTCTGTATCATCTAATTCTCTACCTGTTGTCCAGTCTTGACCAGATAAAGATGAAGTCAACTCTAGACCTATAATAGTCGTACCTAATACTGCACCTGCTGGGGGACAAAAGACAGTTAATATAACAACACCTGCTGTTAAAACAATGTCTCGCCACATTTCTAATTCTTGTTGTTCATCTGTGTGCGAATGATAAACAAACGCATGGCTCAATAAACTTGAATGTAAATAATCTTGTTCTGATAACTTCTCACCAGTTACTTTTTTATACATTTGATAATTCATTTTTAATTGCTTTTGATATGGATTATCTAAATAGTAAATATCTTTTACCGTGATTGTTTCAGGACGTACTTTTCTAGTCATACCTGTGCCAGCAGAATAAACAACTTCAGTACGTTGATAACCAATTGTATTTTTAACAGTAAAATTGTTAATATTTAAAGCTTCTAATTTATCACCTACTTTATCCATAGCTTCTTTAAATGGTCTATCTATTTTATTGTCAACATACTGTTCTACATTAACTGCATAATGTTGTAATTTCCCTAATTTGTTTTGTAAGTCATTGGCGTAGGACACTTCATCATTCACACGATAATCACAAACGCCATCTGTATCTTCTGATTTTATGAGTGATTGAATTTCTTGTGACATTGTCACAATTTCATTAATACGATAAACATAATTAGGATAACTGATCACATGACTTAAAGCTTCATTTGCTTTACGCCATTTACTTGTATTCAAATCAACATTTTTCCCCATCATCTACCTCCTAACCATTACCTCTGTCTTAATTTTTGTAAATTGTTAATCAATGGACTAGTTGTCGTTAAACTACGATAAAATGTTTGTGCTAATTGTTGATCTTGTTCTAACCAACTTGTCATCACCACATAAATTTGATCACATGCTCGATGATACAATTCTCCTATTTCAGTCATCTTATTAAGTATTAGAGGATATTGTTCTAATGCTTTACCACCTTCTCCACCTTCATAATATCTAATTTGACCTAATTCATTCAAAGCAGGTGTAATAATTGTATCAAAAATAACATATAGATTGGTCATTTTGGTCATTAATTGTTCTAGTTCATTGACATTAATAAGAATTTCATTTGACATTAAAATGTGCCTCCTCAAAAGGAATATGTAACCAAGTATATACTTGTTTTAAAAAATAATGTTGACTGAATTGGTATAATTGATCATTTTTCACATCTTCACCTAACAATGTGCCCTTGTAATTAAAAAATAACCAACTATCATAATCTGATTTATCCCTATCATAATGATGAATTGCTGCAACTAAATTTACTTCATCCAATTGAGATTGAGAAGTCTGCTTTTTTAAAAAAGTCGTTTCATTCGTATCAGCTTGTCTAAGAAATAACTCTGGAAATTGTCGATTCATTAAATTTAATAATGCTAAAGGTAACAATCTGAATAACATATACTTATCATCAACTGTTGTCGCGATAACAATAGCTTCTTTATTAGTAAAAGCAATATTAAAATTATTAATAACTGTTAATTCTTTAGATAGATAATAAGCTTTTAATAATTCTATAACTACGTAACCATCGTAATTTAAATCACCGTTTTCATCTATTAAACCTTTAGCTAATAGTTCTTGAAATGCCTCTTGCCATATATCTGATGAAGGAATTTTCAAATCTTCTAAAGAAGGTAAACCTACTAAAATTTTACCATCAAAAGTACTTGCTAAAAAATATAATTCATAAATAGTAAATGTTTTTGTCATGTTATAATCCCCTGATTTCTTCTATTTCTGAAGAATTATTATAATTATCAATATTATTCTTTAAAGTGTCTAATGCTTCATTGTGTTGTTTCATAATATCATTAAATTGTTGATGATATTGTACAATTAATGATAAATAAGCTTGAAATGATTCTTTTGTTTGACCTTTCCATTGACTACTATTTAACATAGCTTGTAAATCTTGTGCTTCTTGTAATGCCTGTTCTAAATTATGATAAATAGTATTTGATAAGGTTATTGCTTGTGTCAATTCATTATTTTTAATTCTTAAGTCACCCATCTTAATTATCCTCCATCTCACGTTTTTTACGTGCTTCTAATGCTTTCATTTTGGTATCTTCTTCTACTTTATGACAATAATATAAATATCTATCATAAGCAGCCTCTTTCGCACAATTAATTTGACGATAATCAGATTTTTGATGATCAAGTATTGTTTCTAATTGAACTCTAACATGACGCTCACTTGATATAAAAATATCTTCTGGTATTACTGTGCCATCAAACATTGGCATACTATTACCATATGCTTCTAATGTTTCTTCTAATTTTTTTAACTCACTTTTAAACATATCTTGTTTTTCTTGTAATTGATCATAAAGTTGTTTATATCTCATCTTTTGTTGTTCATGATGTGTCGCCATTAAAGTTTCAAACATAACTAATACCTCTATATAATTTAAATATCTAATTATATATATTATAACTCAAAATACTTTGTTTGGGTGATATTTTGAGTTATAAAATACAAATATTTATCAATAATTAAAGAAAGAGAATGCCTAAGCATTCTCTTTTAATGTAAAAATTATAATTTATTATTAAAGTTATTTTTTCTGACCGTAATAAGCATTGGCACCATGTTTACGATAATAGTGTTTATCTAAAATGTATTGTGGTAATGGTGTTGCTTGTGGTGAGACTTGTTCAGTCACTAAAGCCATATGACAAATTTCGTCTAATACTAAACTGTTTTCAATTGCTTTTTGTGGTGTTGTACCCCATGTGAATGGGCCATGACCATGAACTAAGACACCTGGTACTGCTAACGGATCTAAGTTTTTCTCGTTGAATAATTCAACAATGACTTCACCCGTATTCACTTCATAAGCTTTGTCTACTTCTTCATTTGTTAAATAACGTGCTAATGGCACTGGTCCATAAAATGTATCTGCATGTGTTGTACCATATACTGGTAATTCTCTACCAGCCTGTGACCAACATACAGCATATTTACTATGTGTATGTACCACAGAATTAACATCTTTAAATTCACGATATAATACAACATGTGTTGGTAAATCTGATGATGGACGATATTCAGAATCAATTGGGTTACCTTCTAAATCTGTAACGACCATTTGATCAGCTGTCATCACACTATAATCTACACCACTAGGTTTAATAACAATCACACCTAGTTCACGATTAATTTCACTAACATTACCCCAAGTCAACTGTACTAATCCCCATTTAGGTAATTGTATATTTGCTTGGTAAACACGTTCTTTCATTTCTTGAATAATTTGTTCACGTGACATTAATAGCCCGCCTCCTTCAATATTGGTTGTAAGAATGCTTGTGCCTCTTTAATACGTTCTAACGGCTCAGCATCTACTTCACTCCACATTTCGATTAAGAAAGTACCTTCATAACCTAATCGTTTTAATGTTTTCAAACAACCTAAGAAATCGACATCACCTTCGCCAAAAGGTACATTTTTAAATTGACCAGCAAAAGTATCTGTTACATTTTTAGTATCTTTAATATGTACAGCAACAATATTTTCAATACCTAATTCTAATTCATATCCTGGATTATTTTCTGGCCATGCAGATAAATTACCTAAATCTGGATAAGCTTGTAACCATGGTGAAGGAATTTGTGACTTAATTTCTCTAAATTTTGTTAATGAATTAATGAATGGATCATCCATAATTTCAATTGATAACATAATTTGTTTTGCCGCTGCCATTTGTACAGCTAATTTTAAGTTTTCGATAAATCTTTCACGTGATAATACTGTTTTATCTTCATAGTAAACATCATATCCCGCTAATTGAATATTTCTTACACCTAATTTTTCTGCTAAATTAATAGCTTTTTGCATCATTTCTAAAGCAATTTGACGTTTTTCTGGATCTTTTGAACCGAATGGGTAACGTCTATGACCACTTAAACAAATTGAATAAATTCTAACGCCCGTTGTTTCCATCGTACGATTAACTTGAGCAATTTCTTCGTTTGTCCAATCTAATCGACTTAAACGTTCGTCTGTTTCATCAATTGACATTTCCACAAATTGAAAACCTAATTGTTGTGCATATTCTAAACGTTGTTGCCATGAAATATCTTTAGGTAGTGCTTTTTCATATATTCCAAAATTGACCATGTGCTTATCCCCATATTTCTCGAATTTTATCTTTAAACGCTCTTGCAGCTAATGCTGGATTTTCTGCTTCTGTAATACCACGACCTGCGATAAATGTATAAACATCAATACCTTTAAATAATTCTAATGTATCTACATCTAAACCACCTGTTACAGATACTCTGAAGCCCATTTCCACTAATTTTTTAACTTTAGCTAAATCTTTTTCGCCCCATGTTTCACCTGCTAACAGTGCATCACGACTTTGGTGATAAATCGCTTGGCTAATACCTGCATCTAACCATTGTTGTGCGTGTTCGTAAGTCCAGTCACCGTATAATTCTACTTGAATTTCTTCAACTTCTTTAGCAGCAACTTTCATTGTTGCAATTGTTGCTGAACAAATACATGTCATCCAGTTAGCACCACGTTGTGCACAGTTTTTTGCTACTGTACCACCTGCATCAGCACATTTTGTATCTGCTACGATAATTTTATCAGGAAATAGTCGACGTAATGTTGTTACAACTTCGCCACCTACTTCTAATAATAAAACTGTTCCAGCTTCGATAATATCAACTTCGTTACCTACTGATACAGCAGCTGCTACTGCATCAGGTGCATTAGAATGGTCTAATGCAACTTGTAAATTTGGAATACCCATGACACTAAGTCCTCCTATTGAATACCGTTTTCTGCTAATTTTTCTGTAATTTCTTTTTCTGATAATAAGTTTTGTAAACCAATTACTTTTGTATTTGGTAAATCTAAACCACTAAATACGTCTAATAATGATACTGAACAAAAAACAACGTCATAGCTTTTTGCTAATGATTTTGCTTCAGAAACTGCACAGTGGTGAATTTCTAATGGCACACCGATTTTTCTAAATACATTTGTAATTTTCATTTTAATAATTTGGCTTGAACCCATTCCGCTACCACATGCTGCTAATACTTTCATTATTGTTCTCCTTTTTTTATGTCATTTATAATTTGATTATACTATTAATTTGCATTTTTCGCTTCTAAATAAGCTTCATAATCTTCTGCTATTGTGAAATAATGTTGTTTATTTTTACGATATTGTAATTGTGGGATAATTAATAATGATACAAAGATAATCCCTAAACCAAGGTAACCTGCATGTTTCATTAATAAACCATAACCTACCCATAATGTATCCCAGTCAAAGTTACCGTGCCATCCACCGTAAGCTGCTAATCCGAATAGGAAAGCTGCTAAGGCACCACCTAATACTTGAATTACACCTGAGGCAAATGTTAATACTGTTGCTGCTCTTAAACCACCACGGTGATTTGCATAAACTGCGAATGTTGCATTATCGAAGAATACTGGTACGAAACCTGTAATAATTAATACTGGACTCTTGAATACTAATAACCCAATAATAGCCACAACTTGACCAAGTACCCCGAATAAGAAACCGATTGTTACAGCATTAGCTGGACCAAAACCATAAACGGCAGCACAGTCAATCGCTGGCATAGACCCTGGTAATAATTTATTAGAAATTCCATGGAATGATTCAGATAATTCTGATACGAACATTCTAATACCTAATTGTAAAATTTGGACATACACTGTAAATGTTAGTGCCACTTTTAAAATATAGAAGAAGAAATCATCTGTTTCTTTTAACGTTGCCATTTTAAGTGTTTTAATACCATTACCAATTTCTTGACCGTCAATTGATACTAAATAATCTTTACCTAATACAAATAGGATAATACCAAAGAAAACAACCATTAAAATAGATGTCGCAACGATACTTTCTTTGAAAATTGATAAGAAACCTGGTAATTCTAATTCTTCAATTTTTTTAGCTTTTTTACTAGAGAATTTACCTGCTAATTTATCAACAATCCATATACCAAACATTTGTTGGTGACCGATCGCAAAACCACCACCTTGTGTTAAATCTTGTGTCACTTCTACTGTTAAGTTAGATGCTACAGCCCAATATAGACCTAATAACACACCTAAAATTAATAAGAATAATGTATCTGCCATATTTGGTAATGTAAAAGCTAATAACCAAGTTGCTGTAGCAGATTGTTGTACCATGATGTGCCCCGTAATAAACACTGTTCTAACTTTAGTGTATTTGCGTAAAATAACTAAAAGTAAATTAGTTAAGAAAGCAACTAATAATACCATTAATGTTAAACTCGTTGCACGACCAGCATCTTTCAATGCTGCCTCAGCAGCTGCTTGACCAAAATAAGGGTCAATAACTGTTGCTGATAGTTTAAATCTATCACCTAAAGCAAATAGAATGGGACGAAAGTTATTTACTAATCCACCCGCTGCAACATTTAAAATCATATAACCTACAACTGCTTTTGTAAAACCAGCTAAAGCATCATACCATTTTTTACCTAATAGCAAGTAACCAATTAATACTAAGAAACCTACGAAAAATTCTGGTTTTGTTAAAATATTAGCTTGGAAAAATTGCCACACGCTAAGAATAAAACTCATAATATTAGTTACCTATTCCTTCCTGGATTTTTTCTAAATCCGCTTTACTGCGTGCATTAATAAATGCTTCTACAGTTTCTTCTGATTCGATTAATCCAACCAGTTCTGATAAGTTTACTAAATGTTTTTCGTTATCAGTTGATGCTAATACGAAAAACAAATGTGGTTGATATTCAGTTCCTGGACCAAAATCAACGGCTACTTCACAATTCATGAAACCAACAGCTGTTTCTTTTACCCCTTTACCTTCTTGTGCATGAGGGATACAAATTTCTGGTGCAATAACAATGTAAGGACCAAATTCATGAACATTGTTAATAATATATTGTGGATAGTCTGGTTCAATAATTCCTTTGTCTAATAATGGTTGACAAGCTTCACGAATAGCATCTTCCCAACTATCGAACTTCGTTTGAAAACTAAATAATTCTCTATCAATAATTTGTTTTAACATCGCTCTTCTCCTGTGATTAAATATTATAGGAATGATGGGAATGGTACATCATTTTCTTTACTAAATGCATCTTCAAAACCGCGATAGAAGTTAAATTCTAATTTGTTCGTATCTTGAGGATAGTTGTATTGACCACCTACTTGCCAAATAAATGGACGGAAGCCATATTGTAAACGATCTTTTTTCATTTTCCATAATTCAATAATTTCATCAGTATCTGCCATAAAGTTTGTCCAGATATCGTGGTGAACTGGAATAACTACTTTAGCATTTAAGCATTCAGCCATACGTAAAATATCTACTGATGTCATTTTATCTGTAATACCACGTGGGTTTTCACCAAATGCACCTAAACATACATCAATTTTATGTTCATTACCGTGTTTAGCAAACATATTTGAGAAGTGTGAATCACCTGCATGGTAAATGTTACCACCTGATGTTTTGAATAAGTAGTTTACTGCGATATCATCCATATCTTGTGGCATTTTACCTTTTAATTCGTACTCTGGGTCACCTTCCCAAGTGACTAATGCCGTACGGTCAAATGCTTCTAATGCAAGCACTTCAATATCTTTAATTTTAACACTTTCATTAGGACATAAAATAACTGTTTTATCTTCTGGCACACCCCATTTTAACCATGTTTCAACAACTGCTTTTGGCCCTACAAATTTTGCATCTGGACAATTTTTATATACTGCTGCTGCTGTGTTAATGTCTAAGTGGTCTGAGTGAATGTGTGTTACAACTAAAGCATCTACATTTTTAATTTCAAACGGATCTAATACAAAGGGTTGATTACGTAAGTTAGGTTGCATTTTATTTACACCACTCATACGCATCATTTGATGTCCTTGTTTCATATTACCACTACCATGTGTTCGTTTTCCAGTACCTGTCCATAAATCACATAAAATATTTGTATTTTGATCTGATTTAAGCCAAATACCTGTACAACCTAACCACCACATCGCAAAAGAATTTGATTCAACTTTTGCATCACGAATTTCTTCGTTTAACCAAGTTCCCCATTCTGGAAAAGTTTCTTTTAACCATGTATCTTTTGTTACATCTTCAATTGTTCTCATTTGATCTCCTCCTGATAAGTAATTTAAAATAATTACACTTATATCATATCTTACTTTTGTATCGCTTACAATACCGTTATACGTTCGTTTATTTAGTTTTTTATATTTTAAGTGCGTTTAATTTTCTATTGAAAAGTTTATACGGTCGTTTTATAATAAAAAGAACATATATAAGGAGTATTAAAAATGAAGCGTTCTATGCAAGAAGTCGAAAATCGTCGCCATAAAATTGTAATTTTATTAGATAATGCTTTAAACAAGCAATTATGCGTAGCTGATTTAGCATCAGCATTAAATGTATCCGTGATGACGATGCGTCGTGATCTAACACGTTTAGATCGCATGGGTATAATAGAAAGACTACACGGCAAAGCACGATTAATTAGTCAACCTAAAAATGAAGGTGACACAAATAACTATCATTTAGAACAGATTAAATATGCTATCGCTAAAAAGGCAGCAACTTTCATCAAATCAGATATGACTGTTTTTATGAACACAGGTAGCACCGCCTTAAACACCGTAGATTTTTTAAAAGAACTACCCGTGACCGTTATTACAAATAATTTAAATATGAGTCATAAACCGATGCATCCACGCTCAACAATTATTTTACTCGGTGGTGAAATACTATTTCCAAAAGCCGCCCTAGTCGGTGAACTCGCAGCCGAATCATTAAAACATATTCAAGCTAATATTTGTATTATGAGTTGTTCTGGTTTAAGTGTTCATGAAGGCATTACTACAGGTGATTTTCGAGAATCAAAAATCAATCGTTTAATGATTGAACGTTGTAGCGGACTAGTTATCGTCGTTGCCGATTATCGAAAAATAGGTACCAATGCTAATTTCTCCATTGCCGCCTTAAACGCCATCGACATACTCATTACAGATGTTTATGCCGATCCACAAATCATCAAACAAATAGAAAAACAAGGCATTAAAGTTATCCAAGTAGATTATCAAATGTAAAACACGCCCCCTGCCAAATACGGCAAGGGGCGTGTTGAATATGGGGAGTAGTTTGAATCTTTGACAAAGAGTGTTGATGAATAAAATTCGATAAGGTTTAGACATAATACATCATTTCTTTTAAATCTTCCAACAATTCGACATCTCCTGATATGCTATCTTCATATTTTTCAATAAAATAAGGATATTTATCTTTAGCTGTCTTCAATAAGTTTATTATAGCTTCTTTGTCTCTATCCTTTGATTTAAACATTGCTTTTAATAAACTATAATTTAAAATAGTTTCTTTTTTAAAATCTTCTGAATCTAATAATTTTAAAATATTATTTAAATCGTTTGACTCTAAATCATCCAAATTCAAATTCAAATCGAAATATAATTTTTTTCCATCATTCAAGATATTATTAATAAAGATTTCTTTATTACTAATTACATCACGATAGGATATATCACATTTATATTTTTCTTCCTGTATATATCCATAATCCATCAATTTATTTAATAACCTCATATTTTTATCCTTCGTATTTTCACTAATCATATATTCTTGAGCTGATTTATTATTTATTCTTATACTTTCTTCATAAAAATATTCTTCTAACTCCTGTTGTTCTTCAGAAGAATCTCTTTTAGATACATGATCACTTGTGTCATTTTCCGCATCGTAAATTTGTTTCTCACGTTCTTTTCTTTCTTCATTAATTCTTTCAAATTCTTGAATNTCTAACTCCTGTTGTTCTTCAGAAGAATCTCTTTTAGATACATGATCACTTGTGTCATTTTCCGCATCGTAAATTTGTTTCTCACGTTCTTTTCTTTCTTCATTAATTCTTTCAAATTCTTGAATTCTTTCTTCATTAATTCTTTCAAATTCTTGAATTCTTTTTTCATTAATTCTTTCAAATTCTTGATCAATCATTTCAATAAGTCTATCTATGGACTTATTAAAAATATGTTTTAAAGCAATTAAAGAAAATAAATTATTATTATCAAAATATTCATTTCTATAATTTACTGTAATTAATTGTTTTTTGTATACACAATATTCATTATATATATTATATATTGTTCTCATATCATCTATATATACACTAATTAAACGCAACAATTTTTTATCTATTAAATCTGATTCATTACTTTCTTGCTCTTCATGTACCATTTGATTTTCATTATTTGATTTATTAAACAATTCTTCAAATAAATCATAAGAATTTGATGCTGTTGCATGTGATATTACTGGTATAATTATATCAAAAAATTTAATTCGCTCTTTAGTACTTTCAAATAAATCATCGTGAATACAATAAATAAATTTAAAGTGTGTATTTTTTCTAGAAAGTTTATAGTTTAATTTAATATTTAATTCACGTAATTTATTAAATATATCTAATCGTTCAAATCTATCTAAATCCTCTATAATTAAAATTTCTTTTTGTGATTTTTCTAATAAGTAAATAACTTCATCTGCATATTTTTCAAATATTTCATCATTTTCATTATTTATTTCAGCTTCAATATTATTAGATTTTAAAGTAATTTTTGTAAACCTTACATATTTTAAAAAATAATATATACTGAAGAGAAAGGTAGAAAACATAACAAATAACGTACAAAAAAACATTGGTTTTACAAAGTTCATAATTTTTATTTTTTGTATTAAACTTATAAAGTATTGTATCGTAGAATTTACAAAATCTTCGTTTTTAAACAAAAAATATAAGATTATCATTGTAATTGTCACAAATATATTAGCCATTATATATTTTTCAAACCAAAAAAACTCTTTCTTTGTTTTAAAGTTTGTTAATGGAACCTTTTTTTCGTCAATTTGATACAAAATTTGATTGATAATATTCCGTTCGATATCAACTAAATCTTCTTTATTTTCTTCTATGCTTTTATTCGATTGTTTAAAATTCGCTAGTGAAACATATAAAACTTTATCTTTATAATCACATTTATCATGTTTAAAATATGTTTCTATAATAGAACTCTTCCCACTCCCATAACCACCTGATAAAGCAATATTTTTAATATTTTTATTTGATAAAGCTTGATCTAAAAATTCTCTATAATAAAATTTTTCATCTTTTATAATTATAGGTGATAAAGGATACAATTTTGATATAGTATTAGACATAAAAACCCCCAAAAGTATTTCAATAGTTATTTTAATAATCACTATAATATATTATGTTAAGATGTTCAATATAATAAACAAAAATAAAATAAATAATGATCTAAACCTTATCAAATTTTGTTCATCAACACGCTTTGACAAAGAACCATTAAAAGCACCTATGAATGTTTACCATTCATAGGTGCTTTTTACTTACTCTTCTTCTTGTTGTAAAATCTCTTGTGTGGCATTATCCACAGTGACTTCTTTTGTTTCTGTTGGGGTTTGTATAGTGATAAATGTTTGATCATTGCCACTGACTGCTGTCATATACCATTTAGTAATCTTGGCATTTTTATCATTTTCTATGGCTACTTCTTGTATGTGTTTTGAATTGTATATTGATGTGTCGTCTAGTGGGATGTAATATTCACCTTCCGCCACTGCTGCTTCTGATTCTTGTGTTAATTTTTGTGTGTGACTATCATAAATTAAATGATAAACCATTGTGTTATCAGAGGCTTCTATTTTATAAATTGGTTTTGTGATGTCATCTACTGCGATTTCACTAATGAATGCTGTGGGATAATTTTGTTGAAATACTTCTAATAAATTCTCCAATGTATGTTCATGTGCTTCATGCTGAGATGAAGTAACTTGTTGTACTTTTGAAGTGGGTTCTTTAGTCGCTTCACTATCAAATTTTATTGTTGAACAACCGACTAATGTTGTTGATAAAATGATAGATGCTGTAAGAATTAATGATTTTTTCATAGTTTCTCCTTTACAAATGTTGTAATAAAAAATCTGCAACTTGAATTTTAATATCTTGTTTGACGCGATGTCCTCGACCTGCTGTTTTATTAAATGTAATATCTATTTGTGAATTAACCTTTTGAATAAATTCTGCTGTTAAGTGATAAGGTACGACACGATCAAGACGATCATGCCAGAAAAATAATGACTTATGGCTAATCATCTCTAGATGTTGTGATAAATCGTATTTAGTAAGTTGGTACGTTAATTGTGTTAATAGCGTGTCTGGTAAAGTCGCCAATTGTTCGGCATTCGCTTTATCTATTAAATAATGTGAAAAGTTAACGAGTTGTGGTGAACCCATTAATATGGCGGCTGTTTTTATCCAATCATATTGTGTTAATGCGGCACAAGTAATAATGCCACCCATAGACATACCCGTAACAGCTATTCTATTTAAATCAATTAATTGTTGCTCATTTAAATAATCGACTAATTGTGGTAATTCTTGGACGGTTTGAATAACAATATCAAAAAAATCCTGTTCTGTAATTTGTGTTTCTTGACGTTCACCATGTCCAGTAACATCTGGTACAATCACACGATAACCTTTTTTAGCGATTTCATAAGCATCTATTAATTGCTCTTCTTTACTATTTTGCCAACCGTGATAAACAAAAACAGTCGGTAATTTATCTTGTATTAATGTATCATCTACGACTGTTAAATAAGGTATATTAGCTAAGCGATCATGTTTTATTATAATACCCATATTAACTCCTTCATACTTAATCTATTTCTTTAATTGACCATGCTGATAATTTGTGAGTGTTGGTCATAAATTGTCCGAAACCTTCATCATCAATAACAACTTCTTGTTCTACATGACCTAAATAATCAGCAAATAATTGTCCAGCATATTGTGTTCCTACAAACATACGCTTACTTGCTGTATCTGCTGTACTTATTAAAGCTACTAAAGGTTGTGAATGTGCTTCATCACCATGACGTACCCAACCGATACACTGGGCATCATCAAAATAGTCATCTTGTTGACCATAAGCATAATGAAGACGTAAGTATAATAATTTATCTAAAATAGTTTTAAAACTTTGTTGATAAAACTCACCTTCTATGCCAAAATAATCACCATAAAAAACACATGGTAAACCTTCTTCTCTTAATAAAATCAAGCTATAAGCAAGTGGTTTAAACCATTCTTCTACTGTTGATTGTAACGCCTGACCTCTTTGGGTATCATGATTGTCTACAAAAGTTACAGCACTAAGCGGTTGCGTTTGCATTAATGAACCATCCAAAATTTTACGTAAATCATAGTTATCTTGTTGACTTGCTGCAAAGAAATTATGATGTAGTACCACATCCACTAGATCAAATTGATAATTAGTGGCTTCTAAATATTGATCATTGGCGATTTCATCAGATTTCCAAAATTCACCAAATACATAAAATTCATCACCTTGTTGCTCACGAATATATTTAACAAATTCTTTAGTAAATTGTGAATCAATATGTTTAACGGCATCTAAACGAAAACCACAAATTTGTGTTGTTTCAATAAACCATTTTGCCCATGTATAAATATTTTCAACCACTTCTGGATGACGATAATCAATGTCTGCATACATTAAATAGTCATAATTACCGTTTTCACTGTCTACATTTTCATTATTAGCCCAACCTTTATTGTCACCTACAATCATGTAGATACCATTTTCATTGTTCGTTGCATCAAAATCAACACCTGTAAAATGATACCAATGCCAGACAAAATCATTATATTTACCTTGTCTACCTGGAAAATCAAATTTGGTCCAACTTTCGATTTCATACGGTTCTGATAAAGGTTGTTGACGATGATTAGGATCCATTTTTATTACCGTAAATGTTTCTTTATCATCCGCTCCACCTTTATGATTTAAAACAACATCTGCAATTGCATCAATTCCATGTGTTTTTAAAGTGTTGATTAACTCTAAATATTGTTGCTTAGTACCATATTTCGTTCTTACTGTCCCTTTTTGGTCAAATTCTCCGAGATCAAATAAATCATAAATGCCATAACCTACATCATTTGCACTGGTTCCCTTTGTTGCGGGAGGCAACCAGACTTTAGTAATACCTAATTGTGCAAGTTGTGGCGCGAGTGCGGTTAAATTTTGCCAGTGCGTACCATCATTTGGTAAATACCATTCAAAACATTGCATCAAACATTCATTTGTCATATTACACCTCTTTATTAATTAGTCCAAATTGATTCATCAGGGCCCATTGGCACAATTGCTTGTGCATCACTACCTAAATAATAACCACGTTTAATACTATCAAAATCAGTGGTACTACCGAAACCAGGAATGTGATATAAACGCTTAATATAAGCGAACAAATGTGGATAATCTATTAAACGTTTATAATTTGCTTTGTATAAAACATAATAAACCGCATCAAATCGAATTAATGTCGTATATAAACGAATATCTGTTTCTGTTAATTGTTCACCATGGAAAAATTGACGTGTTTGCATACGTTCATCTAATAATGCCATCATATCAAAAAATATTTGACAAGCTTGTTCGTAGTCTTGTTGTGTTTTAGCAAAACCAATACGATAAATACCATCATTAATAGCATAAGCAATACGTTCATTCCATTCATCAATTTCTTGATGTAATGCTGATGGATATAAATCAGGTGCTTGTGCTTTATGAAATGGTTTAAAAATCGTTGAAAAAGCTCTTAAAATGTCTGCTGATTCTTTATTCACAATTTTATTTGTTGTTGTATCTACTAAAACTGGTACAGAATATGGACCTTGATAATTGTTATCTGTTAATAAATAACTGTCTTTTAAATAAGAAACTTTTAATATTGGGTCAACACCTTCTTGATCTAAAGAAAATTCCCAACCATGTTCACTACGAACAGGATCAGTTGCTCCTACAGAAATAATGTCTTGTAAACCTAATAATTCATGACCGATTTTGGCACGATGTGCATAAGGACATACTGCTCCCCAAATTAAACGATATCTATTCGCTTCTGCTACTAAATTTTGTGGATGTGTAAAAGTTGACATAGTTAATACCTCCATGACAAACAGTGCCGTTTATTAATAATTGGCAATAAATTGTGAGATTTCTTGTAAATCTGATGAAAATAGTATATTTTGGCGATCAGTTAGGGATAAAAATCCACTTGTTACCATTTGATCATACATTAAACTTAATGGTTGATAATAATTAGCCACATTAAATAGAATACATGGACCTTCATTTTGGCCTACACGTGTCCATGAAATCATATCTGCAATTTCTTCTAATGTTCCTGGTCCGCCAGGTAAAGCAATAAAAACATCACCTAATTGTGCCATTTTATCTTTACGCTGTGACATCGTTTCTACAACAATTAATTCCGAAAGTTGTTGATGCGCTAATTCTCTATCTATTAAAAATTGAGGCATAACACCTATAACTTTACCACCATTAGCAAGCACTGTATCTGCAACTGTTCCCATTAAACCAACACTACCACCACCATAAACAAGTTCATGACCTTGGTCTACTATCCATTGCCCTAATTGTTTTGCAGCTTGTTGATATGCTTGATTATTCCCTAAACTCGCACCACAATAGATTGTAATTTTCATCGCTTACCTCCTAGTTATCAATACTCATACTTATTTTTACATTTTTATTAGCTTCTTCTATTAAAGTATTAACTTTCTGTTCTAAACCTCTAATTGCACCATAACCTAAGTATAGGCGTGTCGGAATATCTTCCATTGATGGTAAATCAACCAACACTTTTGCAACTAATTTTGGATCTCCTGATTGATTATGATTTAATTGTGATAAACTATCCATCGTTTGGTTAACAACATGATAGGCGCCTGATTCTTTTTCTGGACGTTTCATTGAACGATCATCTAAGAAATCTGTACGAATACCACCAGGACAAATAGCAGTTACATGAATATTAAATGAAGCGACTTCATAAGCTAATGCTTCACTCATCATGATTACAGCTGCTTTTGTTGCTGAATAAATACCTTGAGAAGGACCTGTTACTGTACCTGATATAGAAGCAATATTTGTAATTTGACCTGTACGTTGTTGACGCATATGTGGTAATACCGCTTGTGTCATCATTAATAAACCAAAGACATTGACATTGAAATTAGCATGTACTTCTGTCATTGACATCTCTTCTAATGGTCCTAAAATCGCATAACCTGCATTATTAACTAAAACATCGATACGACCAAATTTAGTGACAATTGCATCAACTGCATGATGGATACTTTCTTCATCAAAATTCATACTAATAGCCATAAATTTATCCATTAATTGAGGTACTTTTGTTGCTACTAGTTCTGTTAATTGATCAGCATTTCTTGACGTTCCTACAACATTATAACCACGTTGCAATGCTTCGATGACTGTGTCAAAACCTATCCCTTTTGATGCACCTGTCACAACAAATACTTTTTCATTTAAATTTAACATATAATAATCTCCTTCTCAATATAAATTATCATATCATAAATACTTAAATAGACACTATTAATAAGCCTTAATAAAAAAAGAAAGTACGTATACGTACTTTCTTTTTTTATTATCTTAAGGTAAAACGATTGTTTGACCTGCTTGAATTTCAGTTGAACTTAAACCATTTGCTTTCATGATTGCTTCCATGTAACGACCAGAACCATAAGCATTAACTGCAATTCGGTATAAATTCTCACCTTGTTGTACAACATGTGATTCATTACCTAAAGCTACAGAACTATCAATTGGTGTATCTGTATATGTACCCGATGCTGAACCATCTGTAGTTGTTGATGTTGTGTCTGCATTTGATGCTGATGACGTTGCTGATGCATCATCAGTGTTTGTTGCATTCGCTGCTACACCAGTATTTGAATCTGTTAACTTACTGTCAGATGTTTTTTCATTTGAAGTTTTTTCAGATGATGTTTTTTCTTTATTAGCTGATGTTACTTCTTTTTTACCTGATGTTGTTTCTACAGATTTTTTAACAACTGTTGCTTTAGCAGATGATGTTTTTTCATTTGAAGCTACTTGTGTTGTTGGTGCAACATTTGCAACTTTATTATTAGCCATACCATTACCTATTTTAAGACCAATAGTCACAACTAAAGGAATTAAACAAAGTAATAATAAGATTAAAATCGCATACATCCACGGTTTACGAGAAGCTGGTTCTTCTTCATCCTCGTATTCATCATCATAATATTCTTCTTCAACGAATTCTTCTTCGAATAATTCTTCATCGTAATCTTTTTTTGCCATTTTATCCACCTCTAATATTTATAGTTAAACTTACTATAATCTTAACATAGCACTCTTAATAAATGCAATATAATTATCTTTGTTTAATCATAATATTATCTATTTATTTTTATAAATTATACTGTAAAATGCTCTAACTTATCTTATATCTATTATAAAATATCTATGTCAATTTTTCACATTCGCACTATATTTTATGATAGAATAAGCATGACATTAACTACTAATTTTAGGAGGAGCTATGACACATACTGTTTTTACTGCGGACACACAATTACAACAACGTATTATGACACATTATCAATCCCATGCTATCTCACCTATGCAACACGCAAAATTCACCGCTCAATTACCTCATTGTAAAATTATTGTGTACAATTCTGGTAAAGTGATGTTACAAGGTAAGGGACATCAACAAGAAGCACAACTTTGGCAAACTACTGGAGAGAATGCTGTTCATGAAACCACACATCATCAATACAATCAAATGGCTCATATTGGTAGCGACGAGGCTGGATCAGGTGATTATTTTGGTCCATTAACTGCTGCAGCTGTTTTTATCAAACCACAACAAATCGCTTGGTTAAAAGAACTAGGTGTCAATGATTCTAAAAAAATAACCGATATTAAAATTAAAGAACTTGCACCTTTATTAATGCAAACCTTACCTTACAGTTTACTGATTCTTGATAATCCAAAATATAATACATTAGAGCAACAACAATGGACACAAGGTAAAATGAAAGTCATGTTACACTATCATACGATTCAAAATGTCATAAAAAAAATAAATGGTAATTATGAAGGTATCTTAATCGATCAATTTAGTGTTGAAAGCTCGTTCAATAAACATTTACGCTCTGAAAATTTAACACCTCATCCTAAAACTTATTTTGAAACAAAAGCTGAAAGTAAAAGTTTGGCTGTTGCTTGTGCGAGTATAATTAGTCGTTATGCTTTTATAGAAAAAATTCAACAACTTAGTACACATTATAAAATGGACATCAAAAAAGGTGCTGGACATCAAGTCGATATTGAAGCTGCAAAATTTGTTAAACGCTATGGTATCAACGAACTTGATCAAATTACGAAAAAACATTTTGCTAATCGTCAAAAAGTATTAAATTTATTAAAATAAACAATGCCTCAATTTCACAAAACAGAAATTGAGGCGGTTTATCTTTAATCAATTAAACGTTTAATTGTACTAATTAAGTGATCAATATCTTCAGTTGTCACTTGTAAACTAAAACTAATTCTAAAACTATGTGCTGCTCGATTCGTATCATACATCTCTGTAATAACATGTGAAGGTTCAACATTACCTGCTGTGCATGCAGAACCACTTGATAAAGCAATACCTGCTAAATCAAATTGAATTAAGGCTACATCGACTGTCAAATTTGGTAAATATAAATTGACAATATTTGGTGTATGGAAAGCTTGTGACCCATTAATTTCAAAAGTGATATTAGCTTGTGTTAATTGTGTTAGTAAATAGTCTTTTAACAATTGACAATGTTCAAAATGTGTTGCTTGCTCTGTTACAGCTTGTTGTAAGGCATAGGCTGTAGCATAAATAGCTGCTGTATTTTCTGTCCCTGCACGTTGTTTATTTTGTTGTTCTCCACCGACAAGTAAAGGGGTAAAAGCTGTACCTTGTTGAACATATAAAATACCTACGCCTCTTAAGCCACCGAATTTATGTCCTGAAAAAGTCATAAAGTTAACTTGCCAATCACGAATATCAATTGGAATTTTTCCTAATGCTTGAACTGCATCAACATGAAATAAAATGTGTGGATGATGTTCATTTAACCATTGTCCAATAGCTTTAATTGGCTGTACTGTGCCAACTTCATTATTAACTGCCATAATTGATACTAATACAGTTGTTGAAGTGATGGCTTGTTGTAAATCAATTAAAGAAACAACACCATTCTGGTCAACAGGTAAGTAAGTGACTTGATAACCCTCTTGTTCTAAACATTGACAAAGATGTAAAATCGAAGGATGTTCTATTGCCGAGGTAATAATATGACTACCTTTAGGAAACTGATATGCTTGATAAATAACTGTATTATTTGCTTCCGTAGCACTACCAGTAAAAATAATTTCATTAGTTGATACGTCCAAACTTTGTGCCACTTTTTGATGTGCTTGTGATAAATATTTTGAAGCTTGTTGTCCAATACGATGTATACTAGATGGATTGCCATAGGCTTCTGTTGTTAATTCTAAAAATAATTTTAATGCTTGTGGATGTGCCGGTGCTGTTGCAGCGTAATCAAAATAAATCATAATTCCTCCATTGAATTAAATATAAAACATATAATCATTTAATACTGTATGTTGTTCATCAATTAAATCTTGTAAAGTTGTACTGTCTAATACTTCTTTAATTACTTGTGTCATACGTTGCCATAAAATTTGTTGTTCGATAGGTTCATTTTCTAGTTGTGTCACAACTGCTATAGGTCCTTCTAATAGTCGAATAACTTGACCAACTGTAATTTCGTTAGCTGGTTTAGCCAATTTATAACCACCATGAGCGCCTCTAACGCTGACGACTAAGCCAGCATTTCTTAATGGACCAACTAATTGCTCTAAATATTGATCAGATAAATGATTGTCTTGTGCTATACTTTTTAATGAAATATAGCGTGCTTCTGAATATTTTTTAGATAAATGTAACATTAAAGTTAAACCATAACGTCCTCTTGTCCCTACTTTCATACGCATAACCTTTCTATATCTTTTACTCTATTATAGCTTTAAAAAATAAAAATTGCGAGATAGAATAGTCCATTCCTATTCTGTCTCGCATGAATCATTATTTTCTTTTAAAGAAATGATTTTAGAAATATCATCAACTTCAAGTGCATTAGCAATTTTTTCAATATGTTCTATATAGATACTTTCACGTTGACCATTAGCTAATTTATTTAATTTAGATGGGTCAATGGCTGCTTTTCTTGCTAATTCTCTCATTGATATATCATAATTTTCTGTGAGTTCTTTAATGTTTATTTTCACTTTATATGTTTTATAGTCCATTTTTATTAAAACCCCTATTGATTTTTATTCCAAAAAAGGGTATTATAATGATGTGGTGACCTTAAAGGCTACAATCGTGTGTAACATTATTAATTTTCTTTTGATTATCTTTTATAAAATCATTAAATATAAAATTATTAAATAAGCGTATTATTATAATATTAGGGGATATAGTAATACGACTATTCAAACATTACCAAATAAACTTAAATTAAGGGTTAAATTATCTCGTTTTGGTCTGTCTCGTCAATAGACCTTTATACTTAAACATTTAAACATTACATGACCATATTGTAGCTTTAGGGAACCACATTATTCATTTATTAACTAAATTATACCCAAAGATTTAGAGCTTCACTTTATTCTATACTATTTAAATTATGTAATCAATAGCCAACTAGGTGAATTCCACCTAGTATTTTTTATGCTTACAAACATTAAGTTAAATTTAAAGTGTTCATGACTTTTAGTCATCAACACTTTAAATCAGGTAACTGCTTAACCTACTGCGCCTTCCATTTCGAACGAAATTAAGCGGTTCATTTCTACAGCATATTCCATTGGTAATTCTTTTGTAAATGGTTCAATGAATCCCATAACAATCATACCTGTTGCTTCTTCTTCTGATAAACCACGGCTCATTAAATAAAATAATTGTTCTTCTGATACTTTTGAAACTTTTGCTTCATGTTCTAATGATACATGTGAATTTAATACTTCGTTGTATGGAATTGTATCAGATGTTGATAAATTATCCATAATTAATGTATCACATTCAATATTAGAACGTGCGCCAAATGCTTCTTTACCAAAATGTACTAAGCCACGATAGTTAACTTTACCACCATGTTTCGAAATTGATTTCGATACAATTGTTGATGAAGTATTTGGTGCTAAGTGAATCATTTTAGAACCAGCATCTTGTACTTGACCACGACTTGCTAAAGCGATTGATAAAGTCATACCACGTGCACCTTCACCACGTAAAATACATGCTGGATATTTCATTGTTAATTTAGAACCAATATTTCCATCGATCCACTCCATTGTACCACCTGCATCAACCATTGTACGTTTTGTTACTAAGTTATATACATTGTTTGACCAGTTTTGTACAGTTGTGTAACGACAATAAGCATCTTTTTTAACAAAGATTTCTACGACCGCTGAGTGTAATGAACTTGCACTATAAGTTGGTGCTGTACATCCTTCTACATAATGAATTGATGAACCTTCATCACAAATAATTAATGTACGTTCAAATTGACCCATTCTTTCTGAGTTAATACGGAAATAAGCTTGTAATGGTGTTTCTAATTTTACATTTGGTGGACAGTAAATAAATGATCCACCTGACCATACTGCTGAGTTTAATGCAGCAAATTTATTATCATTAGCTGGTACAGCTTGTGCCCAGTATTCTTTAAATAATGCTTCATTTTCTCTTAATGCTGAATCTGTATCTTTAAAAATAATACCCATTTCTTCGATATCAGCTTGCATATTATGATATACAACTTCTGATTCATATTGTGCTGATACACCAGCTAAGAATTTTTGTTCTGCTTCTGGAATACCTAAGCGTTCAAATGTTGCTTTAATTTCTTCAGGTACTTCATCCCATGAACGTTCTGTATTTTCTGATGGTTTAACATAGTAAACAATTTCATCAAAATCTAATTCTGATAAATCCCCGCCCCAAACTGGCATTGGCATTTTATAAAATTGTTCTAGTGATTGCAAACGAAAATCTAACATCCATTGTGGTTCATTTTTCATTTTTGAAATTGTTTCTACAATTTTAGGTGTTAGACCGCGTTCTGTTTTAAAGATAGAAACATCTTTATCGTGAAAACCATATTCATAGGTTTCACCTACTTGTTTTGCTACTTCATTAGCCACAGTAATTTTCCCCCTTTTGCTGTTTCTTTATTTATTATCACAATGATTAACTTGCATAGTTGCTTGTCCATTTTGCTTAACGCCTTTTTCTAAGGCTTTCCAAGCTAATGTGGCACATTTAATACGTGCTGGAAATTTAGCTACACCTTCCAAAGCTTGTGCATCACCTAATACTTCATAATCATGTTCATGACTTAACATCATGTCTGAAAAAAGTTGACTCATTGCAAGTGCTTCATCGATTTTTTTACCTTTGATTTCTTGTGTCATCATTGAAGCAGATGACATTGAAATTGAACAGCCTTCGCCATCAAATTTTGCATCTTTAATAATATCATTCTCAATGACTAAGGCAATATTTAATTTATCACCACATGATGGATTATTTAATTCTACAATAACATTATTCGTCGTTGATATACCACGATTACGTGGTGTTTTATAATGATCCATGATCACCTGGCGATATAATTGTTCTAAATTAGAATGGGACATCTTCAAAAAATTCCTTTGCATATTTAATTTGAGTGACTAAAGCATCAATTTCTTCTTTTGTATTATAAATATAAAAACTTGCACGTGCAGTCGAACCTTGTTGTAACCAACGCATTAATGGTTGAGCACAATGATGACCTGCTCGAATAGCAATACCTTTTGTATCTAATACAGTCGATAAATCATGTGGATGAATACCTTTCACATTAAAAGTAATTAACCCACCTCTTGGTTGATCTAATGGTGGTCCATAAATTTCTAAATCGTCAATTGTTGACAGCTGTTGGTAAGCATAAGCTGTTAATTCATCAATATACGCTTCAACATTTGCCATACCTATATCATTTAAATAATCAATAGCAGCACCTAGAGCAATGGCTTGCGCAATATTCGGTGTACCTGCTTCAAACTTAGTCGGTAATTCTGCCCAAGTTGATTGATCTAGTTCAACAATTTCAATCATATCGCCACCAAATTCAACAGGTGATAATCGTTCTAATAATTGTTTTTTACCGTATAACACACCGATACCTGTAGGTGCTAACATTTTATGACCACTAAAAGCTAGAAAATCGCAATCTAATTGTGTCACATTAACTACTTGATGTGGTACAGACTGTGCCGCATCAACAACGATATAAGCACCTACTGCATGTGCTTGTGCTGCTATTTGTTGAACATCATTAATCGTGCCTAGTACATTAGAAACATGTGCAATAGCAACTACTTTTGTACGCTCTGTCAATTGTGTTGCTATTGCTTCTGCTGTTAATTGACCATTTTCATCTAAATCAATATACTTTAATTTTGCACCTGTGCGTTTTGCTACTTCTTGCCATGGCACCGTATTCGCATGATGCTCCATTAAACTAATCACGATTTCATCATCTGCTTGTATTTCAGCTTCAAGCATTCTAGCTACCATATTTAAGGCAGTTGTTGTACTGCGTGTAAAAATAATTTCTTCACGATGTTGTGCATGGATAAATGCTTGAACTTTATCTCTTGCTGCTTCATAAGCTTCAGTCGATAAATTACCAAGCGTATGTACACCACGATGAATATTAGCATTATATTCACTATAAAACTTTATTAAACAATCAATGACCTGCTGTGGCTTTTGACTCGTTGCTGCTGAATCTAAATAGACCAGTGGATAATTATTGACTTGTTGAGTTAAAATAGGAAAATCTTGTCTGATATCATTGCTATTTAACATATTATGTCCTCCATACACATCACCATCTTATGCTTTTACTTTTAAATCAATAATTTGTGTTAATTGTTGTTGTACCGATTCAATTGGTAATGCTGTAACAACTGGTGCTAAGAAACCGTGAATAACTAAACGTTCTGCTTCACGACGACTTAAACCACGACTCATTAAATAAAATAATTGTAATGGATCTACACGACCTGCTGATGCAGCATGTCCTGCTGTTACGTCATTTTCATCGATAATTAAAATTGGGTTCGCATCTCCACGTGCTTTGTCTGATAACATTAAGACACGTGATTCTTGTTGTGCATCTGAACCGCACGCACCATTTTTAATATAACCTACACCATGGAAAATTGATTGTGCTTCTTCAGTCATTACACCATGTTTTAAAATATGTCCACGTGTTTTCAAACCGTACTGTACAATTTTTGATGTAAAGTTAATATGTTGATTACCACGACCTACTGTAACGATTTTAAGATCTGATTCTGAACCATCACCAATTAAATTCGTTAAGTTCTCATGAATCATATTACCTTCATCCATTAAACCTAATGCCCATTCAATATACGCACCATGTGCTGTAATTCCGCGATGATTAATATAACCATCAAAACCAACTGGTAAGAAATTAACTGCACCATACGTAATTTTAGCATTATCTTTTGGGAAAACTTCTGAAATAATATTGATTAAACCTTCACCTTTATCTAAAGATGATAAATAGTTTTCAACATAAGTCACTTTTGAATTTTCTTCAGCTAAGATTAATACATGATTAAATAATGATGTTTGAGCATCTGTTACATAAGTAATATATTGTACTACTTCTGATAACTCTACATTTCTTGGTACATATAAGAAAATCCCACCATTTAATAAGGCTGCATGTAAAGCCGTTAATTTATTTTCAGTTAAAGCCACTGCTTTAGTCATGAAATATTTTTCAACTAATTCACTATGTTCGCGCATTGCTGTAAAAATATCAGTAAAAATCACACCTTTTTGTTGTGCTTCTTGACTTAATTGAACATACACTGCATCATTATTGATTTGAACTAATAGTGTTGCATCTTCATTATTATCGATAATATCTAATACTTGTTGTGGCAATTGAGTACGTTCAGTTACTTTCTCTGCTGCTACATGATATTTAGGTATATCTGTAAAATTCCAATGTGCTATTTTTGTTTTATAAGCATCAGGTAATGGCAAACTTTCATATTGACGAAAACCTTCTTGTCGACGATCGAGTACCCATTGAGGTGCATTACCTAGATGACTTGCTATTACTTTATCAAATGTTTTTGATAATTCCATTGTCATACATTCTCCTCTTCGTTATTATTCAGTGATTTCGTCTTTAATCCAATCATAACCTTCCGCTTCTAAACGTTGGGCTAATTCTGCGCCACCAGATTTAACAACTTTACCATTCATCATCACATGAACGTAGTCTGGTGTAATATAGTTTAATAAACGTTGATAATGCGTAATAATTAAGCAACCGAAGTTTTCTCCACGCATTTTATTAATACCTTTAGATACTACTTTTAATGCGTCAATATCTAAACCAGAATCGATTTCATCTAAAATAGAAAATTTTGGTTCTAACATCATTAATTGTAAAATCTCATTACGTTTCTTTTCACCACCTGAAAATCCTTCATTTAAATAACGCTGTGCCATATTTAAATCCATTTCAAGGAATTCCATGTTTTTATCTAATTTCTTAATAAAAGGCATTAAACCAATTTCATCGCCTTCTTCACGTTGTGCATTAATTGCTGAACGTAAAAAATCAGCATTTGTCACACCAGCGATTTCAGATGGATATTGCATTGCTAAAAATAAACCAGCTTTTGCACGCTCGTCTACTTCCATTTCTAATACATTTTCACCATCTAATAATACTTCACCTTGTGTTACTTCATATTTAGGGTGTCCCATAATTGCAGAAGAAAGTGTTGATTTCCCTGTTCCATTAGGCCCCATAATTGCATGAATTTCATTTGTTTTAATTGTTAAATTCACACCTTTTAAAATTTCTTTATCATCAATTGATACATGTAAGTCTTTAATCTCTAAGACAGATACCATGTTGTAACCTCCTAAAAAATTGTTTAGTTGTATACATAAAATGTTTACGATTTACTACCGTACTAGTTTATATTAATTTTAAACTAGAAATCAAGAAAAAAATACTAAATCCAACAAATTTATGACATATTTATTATAAATAATGATAAACTAATTCTTGTTTATCTAAATCAAAATCTACTTCTAGATCATGCCCGTCAAAATACCATTCATCTTTTTCATTAATATAAAATTTAATGCCATCTATTTCTTCAATCACAATAGGTGATAACGGTGCTTGTAAAGTAATACCTAATGAGAAGCCTTGTTGAACTGGACTACATCCCCCATAACGCCCCATAAAACCTACTTCTGCGCCTGCTTGTAAATCCCAATTTCCTTTAAAATGTTGTAATGCTTTATCTGTAATAATTAATTTCATTTTGTCCTCCATATTCGATAATAATAACTATACATCAAACCTATACAATAAATAATCACTTGTAAAAAACATAGCATAAAAAATTGTTCGGGTAATGCCAAAATAATTCTATCGGCTACTACATCAAATTGCCAGTAGCTACCTTGAAACAATATTTCGTGAAAAATAATAAACACACGATTAAAATTAACGACAATCATAACACCAAGTAATAACAGTAACATCACAATGACTTTTAAAGTATTTTTAATGACGATTACATTTTGTCGTTGAATATATTGCCGAATCAAATAACAAATGCTACCTGTGACTATCATTATTACATTATTAATTGTCAGCCATACTTTAACATCATAAAAATGTTGTACGGCAGATTTTGAAATATCAAAATAACTTAAATGAAATGTTTGCGTTGGTAATAATAAAAATTTTAATAATTCTAAATACGTTACAATCAATTCAGAATTAGATAGTACTGTAATATTAAACAAATAAATTGATAATATGTAAACGGGTATATTAATTAAAGTTAATAAAATACTACAACTTAAACAAAATAAAAATGTGATAATAGTTAGTGTACTCGTAATGATTATTTTCATGCTTTCTCCTATGTTATTTATTGATATTATCGTATGAGTTTATTATATGTTATTTATTGACTATAAGCGATAATATTGATTGCATAAAAAATCTCATCAGCCTAGGCTGACGAGATCTTTTATTATGTGCCGGTACTCGTATAACGTTTTAAATAATGTTGCCATAGTACACAACTTAGGCCAAAGAAAACTAAAGCGCTAATACTCGTTTGCCCTAACATTTTTATGATTTTCCATTGATTACCTGCAATTAATATTTTACTTGGAATAAAACTTACCCATGCAATCGGCACGACAAATGTTAAGATTGCTGTCATCCATGTACCGTATAATGTAATTGGGTATTTAATTAATTCATATAATAAATAAGGTAAATCTGAAAAATCACTCACACCTACTGTGCGTAATGATATGATTGAGCCTAAAATAGATATACTAGCAAAAATCAAACTCGCAAAAAGTGAAATCAATAAAGCGCAAGCTAAATTAAGCCAAGATAAATCTAATGTGATAATACAAATAATATTAATAATGATACCGATAATTAAATCGCCCCATGCATCATCATCAAAACCTTCCATAAAAATTTGAAATAATGGATTTAATGGTCGTATTAACATACTATCAAGTATACCTTTACGCACATAATAAGAAATATTTAATGTATTCATAAACAGACAACGCCACATTGCAAAACCCATAGTTGATAATGAGTACATATATAACAACTCATACATTGACCAACCATCTATTTGCGGCACTAAATTGTATAAGAAAAACAATGTAACTAAACTCGCTACATTTTTCAACATCATCGTTGCTACACCAATATAAAAATCATTACCATACGACTTTAAACCTTTAAGATTTAAAGTTAAAAATTTAAAAAATAATTGAATATATCTCATTTTCTCACCCTCCATTAATCGTTAATCGCTTAAAACCAATAGCTATCATCAATTTATATAATAAATAAATGACAACGATATAAATCATTTGTACGATAATAATTTGATAAAAAGAGGTATGTAAAATATAAAATTCTGATATTTTCCCAAAACTATAAGAAAACGGTAAATAATCAATTATATTTTTCAACCAAACTGGATATAAAAATATTGGAAATATAGCACCTGATAACATTGTATTTAATGCATTCTTTAATGAATCTATCCCCCAAATACTTTGCGTAAAGAAAGCTAAACTACCAAAAAATAATTCTAAAACAAAATTTAATAAATAACCTACTATTAGTAAGATTACAAATAAAAATAATGTCGCTACATCACAATGTTTTGAAAAATAAACAATAAATATTAAATTGATAATACTGATCGTACATACTCTCGTTACACTTGAACCAATACTCTCAAATAAATATTGCTTTTCTAATGATATAGGTTTACATAATCGATTAATAATATCACCATCTATAATTTCTTCACTCATCGTCATAGAAATATCTGTATAAAATATCGACATAAATTGATTAATAATAAAATAAAGCATTAAAATGGGTAATTTTTGTAATTGATGTTGATAACTTAAAATACTTGACCATAGCATATATTGAATATAAATATAAAATATATTTTTAATAACTGAAAACATTAAGTATTCACGATAAATAGAAATACGTTTACTTCCTATAATTATCATTCTAATGATTTGATTCATTGTTAACAACCTCCTCACTTAAAGTTGTTAGCAATGTTTCTAAATCACTCTCTTGTAGTTCAAAAACATCGATATGATTATGAGAAAACAACAGGCTTGTCAGCTGTGCCAATTCTTTTTTAGGCACTTTATGAATAATATATTCAACATCATTTACTTGTTGCACCTGATAATCAGTTAAACCATTCAAATTAATTTGTGTATGAGATAATGTTAAATGAATATTAACATAACCTATTTTTTCAGTAATATACGCTTTATCTTCATCTAAAATAATTTTTCCTTGATTTAAAATCACAAATCTATCACACAATTGATACACTTCTTGTAAATTATGTGACGTAAAAATAATCGTCATCTCTTTTTTTAATTCATTAATTAAATAGATGATTTTACGTTTACTCAACACATCTATCCCAATCGTCGGTTCATCTAAAATTAATACTTTAGGATGATGTAAAATACTCATTAATAATTCTGCACGCATTTTTTGACCTAAGCTCAATGTTCTAACTGGTCTTTGCCAAAATGTTTTAATGTCTAAAATCTCTGCATATTTATTTAGCCTTGTATTAAAATCATGATCATCTATTTTATATAAAGCTTTATTTAATAAATAACTATCTAATGGTGAAACATCCCATTTCAACTGACTTCTTTGACCAAAAACAACACCGACTTGCATCATATTTTGTTGTCTATACGTCACTGCATCCTTGCCTAATAAAGTCACTTCACCGCTATCCGGCTTCAAAATACCTAATATAACTTTTAATAATGTTGATTTTCCCGCACCATTTAAACCGATTAAACCAACTGTTTCATGCTGATTAATTGTTAAATTAATATTGATCAGTGCTTCTACAATTTTTGTTGTTCTTTTAATAAAACCCGTTTTTAAAACATATTTCTTTGTTAATTTGTTAATTCGTATCATGCTGTACTCCTTTTATACTGTGCTTAAGACATTACAATAATGTGCTTAAGTCAGCTATCTCAAGGCAATACTTAACTCTAGTTTCATGACACCGTATTAAATAATGTTAATATTTGCCACCTCTTAAATTTAATACTGATTGAGATACGCTTAACATTAAGCACTTGTTATATACTGTTCTTACCTGTCTCATGATAATCACTCCTTCTTTATATTTGATTTTATAGTAACATTTTTTTGTAATCGCAATCAATATTAAATCAAAATAAAGAGGCTATATTTAGCCTCTTAGTGTTGGATATTATATATTTCAAAATATCTTTCTTTTTGTAATTCTAATAAATATTGTGGATTTAATGATTCTCCTGTTGCTGCTACAATTAAATCATTTGGCTTTTTAGAAGCACCGTATTGATGAATATGTGCTGTTAGCCACTCTCTTATTTGACGATAATTATCTTGTGCTAATGCTGCCTCTAAATCTATGTCTTTTAACATCGCTGTACGTAATTGGGCGGCATACATGTAACCTAATGCATATGAAGGGAAATAACCGAAACTACCACCACTCCAATGCACATCTTGTAAAATACCTTCTAAATCATTTTCTGGTGTAATACCTAAATATTCTTGATATTTATCATTCCAAATACGTGGTAACTCATTTAAATCTATCTCTTCGTTAAAAATCATTTTTTCGATTTCATAACGAATAATAATATGCAGTGGATACGTTAAACTATCCGCATCTACACGAATTAATGATGATTGTGTTTGATTTAATGCACGATAAAAATCATCTAATGAGACATGATCAAAAGCACCTTCAGTAATTTCTTGGAACAAAGCATAATTATTTTGCCAGAATAATTTGTCGCCACCTAAAATTAATTCATAAAATAATGATTGTGATTCGTGAATACCCATTGATGTCCCATTAATTAATGGCGTATAAGCATATTTCGAATCAACATTTTGCTCATAAATGGCATGTCCCGTTTCGTGAATTACGCCAAAAACAGCTGTTTTAAAATCATTTTCATACCAACGTGTCGTAATACGCGCATCATTATGATTAATGTCAGTCATAAATGGATGGACTGTATCATCTAAACGACCACGATTAAAATCAAAATCTAATTTTTTAGCAATTTCAGTAACAAAACGATGTTGTTGTGCTTTAGGTACTTTAATTGATAAAATTTCTACTGAAGAAGGTGTGCCCTTACTAGCAATTTCTTGACGTAAAGCTGTAATACCTTCTCTTAGTTCAGTAAATACCTTATCTAAAATTTCCACTGTCATGCCAGGTTCATATTGATTTAACAACACGTCATAAGCTGTTGCTTCATTTTTTCGCCATAATGGAATGAATGTCTTTAAAGTTTCAATAATTTTTTCTAATGATGGTTTAAATATACTATAATCTTTTGCCTCGCGTGCTTGCTCCCAAGCTGTATTTGATAAAGATAATAATTTAACATAAGCTTCAAATTTATCTTTTGGAATTTTACTATCTAAGTCATATGCTTCTTGCACTTTATCTAAAATTAATTTACCATCAGCTGTTAATTCTTCTGGATGTGCTTTAAAATATGTTAAAAAGTCTTCCATTTGTTTGCCTGTTGATAATTCATGCGATTTACCTGCAATATAACCTTCAACTTCTGCACGTTCTTGACTTGCACCTTTTGGCATACCTGTTAATGCATCCCATCCTAATAAATTTGCGACTTCATTTAAAAGACTAATTTCTTTTAACAATGCTCTAAATTGTTGTTCTTTTTGTTTCATCTAAATTCCTCGATTCTGTATAAAGTTATCTCTATTATACACATTTCACTTCAATTTACAAAGTAATATTCTGATTATTTAGATATTTTTTTAACTTATTAAATTAAAAGCAATATTTCTTCAATTGTGTTATGATATGATTGATTATAACACAAAGGAGTTAGTTTATGATGTCATCACTTGGATTTAGATTAGTTTTAATCAGTAGCTTACTCTGCTTTGCTTGCGTGCTTATTTTAGCTTTTTCATCTGTATTAGATGGTTTAGATAAATTAACACAAGCTGGTATTTTAGCTATTCCAATTTTTATTATGCTAATTAATAGTTTTGTTGTTTACGCTTTAATCATTAGAAAAATGAAAAAATAAGACAAGCCTCACGTGGCTTGTCTTTATTGATAACCTAAAATTACTAATGATTGGTAACCTGTTTGCATATTCGCAATATTTGGTAATCTACCAAATGGTTTAAATTGATATTTTTTTAACAATGCTAAACTTTTTTCATTAGCTTCAAAAACAAAGGCTAACAGAGTTGTCATTTGATAATGAGACATTTGTGAAATTAAAAACTGAATAATATAATGTCCTAAGCCTTGCCCTTGGTAAGCAAGATCAATATAAAAACTAATCTCCGTTGTCGCTTCATATGCTTTACGCCCATAAAACATCGAATAACTACACCATGCAACAATATTTTCTTCTCGTTCTAATACCCACAGCGGATATTTGTCACAATGTTTCACATGAAAATCAAACCATGCTTGTTTGTCTGCTACTGTCACGGATACCAAATCAGCTGTTATTTTTTTACTTTCGATATTTTGATTATATATTTCTACAATTTTTGCTAAATCTTTTTGTTCTGCTAATCTAAACATACTATTTCTCCAATTGTGTCATTACTTCTGAAATTTCCACTTTTTCAATATAACTTTGTCCTATTTGTTTCAATTTAATTAAATGTAATTGATGACCTAATATTTTTTTATCATTAACAATATAAGGTTTGATTAATGATAAGTCATCATCTGTATAGTTGACTGGTAAATAAAAATCTAATAATAATTTTTGTACACGTTGAATCGTTGATTGTGATAATTGTGGTGTTAAATCATTGATAATTTGCATACCAACAGCAATGGCCTGACCATGTGAATAATGTTGATAATGTGTTGCCGCTTCTAAAGCATGACCAAATGTATGACCATAATTTAATTTTAAACGTTCACCTTTATCTTTTTCATCTTGTTCAACAACTTGACGCTTCAAATCACAACAACGCCAAATAATATTATCTATTTGCGTCATTATTAATGATCGACTATTTAATTGCTCTAATTGTTCAAATAATTGTTGATCTAAAATACATCCATATTTAATGACTTCTGCCATGCCATCATTAAAATAATAATCAGGTAAAGTCGTTAACATTAGTGGATCGATTAATACGATCGATGGTTGATAAAAAGCACCGACTAAATTTTTACCTTGTGGTAAATCAATACCAACTTTACCACCCACACTACTATCAACCTGTGCTAATAGTGACGTAGGCATTTGAATAAATTGGATGCCACGCAAATAAGTTGCCGCAACAAAGCCAGCAATATCACCTACAACACCTCCACCCATTGCTAAAATAGCATCACTCCTTGTTAATTGAAAAGTCGTTAATTGTTGATAAATTGACAATAATTGTTGAAAATTTTTAGTCGTTTCACCAGCAGGTAAGACAATTTTTAAAACTTGATAATGTGATGATAATAGTTTAACTAATGGTTCACCATAATAACTATCTACATTGTTATCTGTCATCACGACTATTTTTTGCCCTGAACAATGAGGTACTAAATAATCTGTTACCTGATAAAATAAACCTTGTCCAATTAAAATATCATATTGATGATGACTGACATTGACATTTAATTTTTTCATAGTTTTCCTTTCTAAATTAAAGAGAGGTTAGTTAACTTTATCGTTACTAACCTAATTGTTTATTTTCAATTTTTAATAATGTTTTAATTACTAACATCATATCATGAAATTGCGCTGGTGTTAATGATTGTTGCCCATCAGATAAGGCGTTTTCTGGATCATGATGCACTTCTACTGTTAAACCATTGGCACCTGCCATAACACCTGCTTTAGCCATTGGCGGCACTAAATAAGTAAAGCCACCTGCATGACTTGGATCTAAAATAATAGGTAAATGCGACAATTTTTGAATAACTGGTACAGCTTGAATATCATAAACATTTCTTGTTGTCGTATCATAACTACGAATACCACGTTCACATAAAATAACTTGTTGATTCCCACCAGCCATAATATATTCGGCAGACATTAGCCATTCTTCATAACTAGCACTTAATCCACGTTTTAACAAAATAGGTTTATCGACTTGCCCCAATGCTTTTAATAAATCAAAATTTTGCATATTTCTAGCACCTACTTGAATTACATCTACTGTATCCATAAAATCATCTAAATGTGCTACACCCATCAGTTCTGATACAACAGGTAAACCTGTTAATTGTTTAGCTTGTTGTAATAATTTTAAACCTTCTACACCTAAACCTTGAAAACTATAGGGCGATGTTCTTGGTTTATAAGCACCACCTCGTAACATTGTGGCACCTGCTTCTTTAACACTTTGTGCAATAGTTAATAATTGTTGCTCATTTTCTACTGAACATGGACCAGCAATCATCGCAAAATGATCACTGCCTACTCGTGTATTATCTATTTTAATAATTGTATCATGTGGATGTATGATCCGACTTGCCTGTTTGTAAGGTGCTTCAATTGGCATAGTATACTTCACATATTTTAATGATTCAATTGCTTTAGGTATTATATCTGTACGACCAATAATGCCTAAAATAATACTCTCTTGTCCCATATTAACTTGAACTTGGCAACCTGTGTCTTCGATTTGATGAACTAATTGATTTAATTCACGATCACTTATATTTTTTTCAATTACTACAATCACAAAAAATTGCCTCCGTTTCGATTATTGATAACATTCTTTGCACCTTCAATTCATTATATGGTACAATTTTATAACTATCTATGTCAACTAATTTAGAAAGGTGATAACGATGTTACACAATGCACTACAATTTAGTCATGCTTTATTAAGACAATTTATTAAAAATGGTGATACTGTCATTGATGCAACCATGGGTAATGGTAATGACACTTTATTGTTATCCGAACTTGTTGGTAAAGAAGGCTATGTTTATAGTTTCGACATACAAGAAGCTGCTTTAATCGCTACCGAACAAAGATTAAAACAACAAGCCCGATTTAATAATACAAAATTAATTTTGGATTGTCACAGTCATACAGAACGCTATGTTCATTCACCAATTTCATCAGCTATTTTTAATCTAGGTTATTTACCTAAAGGTGACCATCATATTACGACTACATTCTCAACTACTCAGTTAGCAATCCAACAAATGTTAAATTTACTCTTACCTAAAGGCATTATCATTTTAGTACTTTATAGCGGTCACGATAATGGTGCTGAAGCACAAGCAATCTTAAATTTCACACAACAACTAGATCAACAATTTTATAATGTATTACATTATCATTTTATTAATCAACGTAATTGCCCACCACAAGTCATTGTTATCGAAAAAAAAGAGGTCAAACATGAAACAAAATATTGAAATAGAATATAAAAATTTATTAACTACTGCTCAATATCAAGCTATCTATAATATTTATCAACTTAATGATGAAACAGCCATTGATCAAACTAATTATTATTTTGATACACCTGATTTTTTATTAAAACAACATCATAGTGCTTTACGTATTCGTCATTATTTAGATCATTATGAATTAACTTTAAAATCTCCAGTAGCCGTTGGTAAATTAGAACAAACGATTTTACTACAAGCAGAGCAGGCACAGCTTATTTTAACCGATGCTCAATTGCTACCTGAAGCAATGCACGAGTTATTAACCAATATGAATATTAACGTACAAGATTTGCAATGTTTTGGTAGTTTGCGTACCATTCGTTATGAAAAACAATTATCTACTGGTCTATTAGTACTTGATCATAGCTTTTATGAAGGTATCGAAGATTATGAATTAGAATTTGAAGTAACTGATGCACAGCAAGGTTTACAAGATTTTAAAGCTATTTTAGCTCAATTTCAAATTAAGTCACAACCAACACCAAACAAAATCAAACGCTTAATCACACATATTGAAAATAAACAATCAAAATAGTTGTCTTATTTCCTTATTCCTATTAAACTGAAATTATAAATTTCAATAAGGAGTTGGAAATTTTGGCTACATTATATGAAACCGTAGGTAGTGAAAATATTGACAAAATTGTTAATGAACTCTATGATATTATTTCAAAAGATACACGAATTAATGATTTATTTAAAAATATTGATGAAACAAAACGACGTCAAAAGCAATTTTTAACACAATTTTTAGGTGGTCCTATTGATTATAGTAATGAACATGGCGATCCAAAATTACGTCGAGTTCATCAAGCAATACCATTATCACGTCAAGAAGCCATTGCTTGGCTAGAAGATATAAAATTAGCAATTAGTCATACAGATATTTCTCCAACTATTCAACATTTAATTTTAGAGAAATTGTCTACGATGGCTCAGCATTTTATTAATAAATACTAAATAAAAAATAAGGAGAGTATATGCTATTTGGAAAACAACAGCTTATTCCAAAAACTTGCTCTTCTGGCAAGTTTTTAGAACTTTATGCTTTTTTTAACCCCTTCGATATGACGGGATGGAAAATAGAACCAATTTTAAAACGTTTAGCTTTCGATTTTGGTAAAACATTAACTATAAGACGTGTCATTCACTTACCACTATCACAATGCAACGAACAGACATTAGCAACACAATTTTTAGTTTCTGCTTATAAGGCTGCACAAATGCAAGGATTAAAAGCAGCAACATCATTTTTATATCATTGCCAAGCTAATATATTATTAGGTTACGATATAACACAAGCACAAATTATCTTTGATTGTGCAAAAAAATCTAATTTAGATATGATAGAATTCCATTCAGATTTAAATTCGCCTCGTGTTCATGACTTAATGCGTAAAGATTTATTAATCGCTAGAGAAATGTCAATTACCGATACACCTACTTTTGTATTTTTCGGTAGTGATGAACAAGACGAAGGTATCAAAGTAGATGGTTTACAAAATTATGATATTTATCGTATGATTTTACAAGAATTACTTCATGAAGATAACTTGCCATTACATACCCCATTAAGTATTATTGATTTTATCAAACAATATCATACAGTATCTGAATATGAAATGATGATTATTTTTGATATTTCTCGCCAAGAATTACAACATCAATTAAAAAAATTCCAATTACAAAGACTAATTGAACCTTTTCAATGTGATACAAGTAATGACATTATTTGGCAATATAAAACATCACTATCTGTTTAATTCAAATAAGCCACCATTTGTCGGTGGCTTATTTGAGTTAAAGCAATTAAATATGCTATACTTCATATCATAATGGAGGTTTCAAAATGATAAAATTTACTAAGGTTGATCGAGACTTATGTATTGCTTGTGGTGCTTGTAATATTGTAGCACCTGACATTTTTGACTATACTTTAGATGGCTTAGCTTATGCAACTTTAGACAATAATGTTGGTCAAACAGCAATTACTCATCACGATTTATTACTACAATTACAAGAAGCAGATAGTGTTTGTCCAACAGATGCCATTATGGTGCAAAACACAGTTTTTGAAGATGATGGAAGCATTAATATTTAGCAATAAAGCATCGAAAAGATTGTTTTAACAATCTCTTCGATGCTTATATAATATCGGATAAACTTTATAATACGCTAGTGAAAAAGTTAATATTGAAATTACACCTTTAATCAAATTAAAGGGTACAATACCTGCTGAAATAATCACTTTCATATTATCAGTTAAATTGCTTAAATTAGTAATCATACTGTACATCGGTAATAAAACAAAATAATTCATTAATACCATCACTAATACTAAACTACTAATCGTTGCAATAGATAATAGTATATATTGACCTTTGTTCTTACTCATTTTAATTGTATAGTAAAAACCTAAAGTTAAAATAATGCTTGCTAAGAAACTCGCTACGACGCCTACTGGCTCATGCGAGATAAGCATAAAATACAAGCTACTTTTTAATAAGCTTGTTGCAAGTGCTGCCATTGGTCCAAAAATAAGTGCAATAATTACCACTGGTACATCACTAAAATCTAATTTTAAAAATGGTGGTAAAAATGGTAATGGAAAATCAAAAACCATTAAAATAAATGCCATTGTACTTAAAATTGAAATAATTAACAATCTCCTTGTTTTTAACATAAAAAATACCCTCTTTCTTAATTATCTTACAGAAAAAGAGTTTATATTTGCATAGCAAAAAAACTTACTATGTAATGAATATAAGTAACTCTATCTTCTTCCATCCAGACTATAACTGTCGACTTTGGAATTACACCAAATCAATCTTTATAACTATAAAGACTCGCGGGTTGTTACCGCCGATTGGGAATTTCACCCTACCCCGAAGATAATTATTTTATTACTTATACTATATAATTTTTATTCTTTAAAGTCAACGTTATCGCTTATTCACAATATACAGGTAAAGCAAAAGTAAATCTTGTACCTTCACATGTATCACTAGTGACTTTTATATAACCTTTATGTGCTTGAACAAAACTTTGCGCAATAGCTAAACCTAATCCAGTCCCATTTTTTTCTCTTGTTCTTGCTTTATCTACTTTATAAAATCGATTGAAAACATAAGGTAAATCTTCTTGTGGAATGCCTTTACCATTATCTGCAACCGCTACTTCTATATGATCTTTATTCGACGATAATTTTATCGTCACGGTAACTTTATTGTTAGTATAACGCATGGCATTATCTAATAAATTATGTAATACTTGTTCAATTCTGTCGCTATCAAAGACGACCGTATATTGTTCACCTACATAAGAACGAATTGATAAATCAATATTTTCATTAATAGCTGTTTGCTTAAATTTATATGTTACTTTATGTATAAAATTAATGATATCTTGTTCTTCACGATGTAATCTAAATGTACCACTTTCCACTTTACTTAAATCTAATAACTCATTAATTAAACGTGTCATACGATGCGCTTCATCATTAATTATGTGTACAAATTCTTGTGTTTCAGCTTCATTGCTAAAGCCATCTAAAATTGCTTCACTATACCCTTGAATCATACCAATTGGCGAACGCAATTCATGAGATACATTAGATAAAAAGTCATTTCTTAAAATAATACTTTTTTGTTCTTCTGACAAGTCTTGCATCACTAATGCTAAATTCTCACCTGTTGCTATTTTAGAAATTTGTTGTGCTAAAATAACACAGTTATAATCTTTACTTTTTAATACAATAGGTTCAATTGGTTTTGACAGTATCATAGATTTTTTAATATATTCTGATAAAGTATGTCGATCTGATTCGTTTAATAAAGCCATTAAATTATTAGCACGCTTATTGACATAAGTCGATATTGTTTCTCTTATCAACATAATACCCATTGGTAAATTACCAACAATAGTAACAAATTTCTGATTAGATTGCTCGATTGTTTTTACTTGTTGCTGTAATAACTCTTGCATACGATTAAAATCATCTGATAATTGTGCTACTTCATCTTCACCCACAACAGGTAAACGCATTGAAAAATTACCTTCTCCAACACTTTGAACTGCTTGTTGTAATTGTAATAAAGGCGCTGTAATACGTTTAGATAAATACCATGCAAAAATTGTTGTGACTAGACTGACCACAACTAACATTAACATAAAACTAATAATGACATAAGATGAAATCGTCGCTGTCGTTTCTATTTTAAATTTATTAAACACGCCTAAAAAAATAAAATAAACGATAGCTAAAACAATACCTATTAACGACATAATCGTTAGCCATAACTTGATAACAATACTACTAGATATTTTATGATATAAATGACTGTGTTTCATATTATTTTTGTCTACCTATGGGATCAATTAATAAAGAATTTGGTGTAGAGAATTTATAACCCACGCCCCATACAGTCGCTATTAACGCTGAAGCTTCTTCAGATACTTTACCTAACTTTTCTCTTAAACGTTTAATATGTGTATCTACGGTACGTAAATCTCCAAAAAATTCATAATGCCAAACTTCTTTTAATAATTCTTCACGTTCATAGACTTTTTCTGGTGTACGAGCTAAAAATAATAATAATTCATATTCTTTAGGTGTTAAAACTAATTCTTGTCCATCGCAAATCACTTTATGTGCATCAATATCGATAATTAAAAAATCATAGACTAATATATCCTTAGCGTAAGCTTCTGGAGTAAATTTTTGTGTTTTTAATGAACGTCGTAAAATCGCTTTAACACGCAAAACAACTTCTCTCGGGCTAAATGGTTTCACGATATAATCATCTGCACCCAATTCAAAACCTTCTACTCGGTTGTGTTCTTCTCCTTTAGCTGTTAATAAAATAATAGGTGTTGCTTTCATTTTACGTACTTCACTTAAAACAACTAATCCTTCTAATTTAGGCAACATAATATCTAACAAAATACAGTCATAGTCGTTTTTCAAAGCTTTTTCTAAAGCTTCTTCACCTTCTTCTGCTTCATCAATTGTATAGCCTTCTCTCTCTAAATACATTGTTAATAAACGACGAATACGTGCTTCATCATCTACAATTAAAATCTTTTCTCCTGCCATCATTCTTCCTCCATCATTTCTTAATTATTTACCAGAAAGTGCTAAAGAACGTAATTTTTTCACTTCATGCGGCGTTAATTCACGAATATCACCGGCATTTAATCCTTTTAAAGTTAAATTACCAACTGATTCACGTCTTAATTTCAATACAAGATGTCCTACAGCTTCAAGCATTTTACGAACTTGACGATTTCTACCTTCATGAATCGTTAAAGAGATAATTGACGTATCCTTCTTTTTATCTAATGAAATTAGTTTAGCTTTAGCTGGCGCTGTTTTTTTATTGTCAATCATAACTCCTTTTTCTAATTTACGTAAAGTTAATTTTTCAGGAATACCCTTTATTTTAACGATATATGTTTTAGGAATTTTAAATTTAGGATGTGTAATTAAATTAGTGAATTCACCGTCATTTGTCATAATCAATAAACCAGAAGTATCATAATCTAATCGTCCAACCGGATAAACTCTATCTGAGAAATCAGTAAAATAATCTGTTACGCTTTTACGTCCACGATCATCTCCTACACTTGAAATAACACCTGTTGGTTTATATAAAATATAATACACTTTTTGTTGATTTTCTACCATTATATTGCCTACAATGATTTCATCACTAGCCTTAACTTTAATTCCTAATTCTGTAACAATTTGACCATTAACACGCACTTGACCTTCTAAAATTAATTGTTCAGCTTTTCGACGTGAAGTAATCCCGGCATTTGCTATGACTTTTTGTAATCTTTCCATTTATAATATCTCCAATATCTATGATTTATCATCATTTAAAAATAAGTCTAATTGCTGTGATAAATTATCTTCATAAGTAAGTTGTGGTAATTCTTCTAATGAAGTTAAATCAAAACAATTTAAAAATTCTGTTGTCGTTGTGAAAAGTCTTGGTCGCCCTATTTTATCAGAGCGTTTTTTAGATACAATTAAACCTTTTGTTAATAAAGTATTAATTGGTCCATCAGATGCTACACCTCTAATTTCATCAACTTCTAAGCGCGTAATAGGTTGTTTATAAGCAATAATCGACAAAGTTTCTAATGCTGCTGGACTTAAGCGATTAATATTTTTTCGATAAACTGCTTTTTCAATAATTTCTTGATATGCCGCCTGTGTCATTAATTTATATAAATCTCCATACTGTTTCACTTGTAATGCACTGGGTTGACGTTTATCATAAGCTCTCATAAATAAATCCATTTGTTGTCTTGTTGCTGCTTGACTTAAATTTAATAACTCTGCTAAGTCTGCTAATAATAATCCTTCGTCTCCATGAACATACAATAACGCTTCTATTTGTTCAAAATATTGCATGCATACCTCCATATTATTTGCTAATATATATTTCTTTGTTATGTTCTTCTACATTAATTTGATTTTGTTTTAATAATTCAAGCATCGCTAAAAATAATGTAATCATATAAGCACGAGAGCCATGCTGATAAACTAATTCATTAAATTTAATACGTGATTTGACTAATAATTTCTCTTGTAATTCTTGTATCACCACATCTATAGAAATTTCCTCACGATGCACTAATTTTTCAGAAGGGTAATGTAATAATTGTTTATTTAATACACGTTCAAAAGCTTGCACTAATAAATTTACTTCCATTTTTAAAGGTTCTGTATAGTGAATTTGCACTTCTACTTCTGTCGGTGCTTTACTAAATAACTGCTCTCTTTGTTGTTTTTTAAAGGACAATTGTGAAGCTGCTTGTTTAAATTGTTGATATTCCACTAATTGTTGTACTAAAGTTTCACGTGGATCATCATACACTTCATCAATCATCATTTCTTCATGTACCGGCAAAATCATTTTACTTTTAATTAATAATAACGTAGATGCCATGACTAAATATTCAGCCGCTATATTTAATTCTAATTGCTGCATACTATGTAAATAGTCTATATATTGTTCTGTCAATATTTTAATAGGAATATCAAAAATATCAATCTCCATTTTATTAATTAAATGGAGCAATAAATCTAATGGACCTTCAAATACATCTAATTTTACTTCGTAAACCATATTTTTACCTCAAAATGTTATCTGTCCCTTATTATAGTAGACCTGTTGTTAAAATACAAGGGGCGTCAGTCGATTATCAAAATGATAATAAGGCATGATAATAAACTATCATGCCTTATTTAAATAATATGCTATTGTTTTAACGTTTATTTATTTCAGTTAATAATAATTGATTAATTAATTGTGGGTTGGCTTGTCCACGTGAAGCTTTCATGATTTGACCTACTAAGAAGCCAATTGCACGATCTTTACCGTTTTTAAAGTCTTCAATTGATTGTGGATTATTATCTAATGCTTCTGTTACCCAAGCTAATAATTGTCCTTCATCAGATACTTGTACTAAACCTTTATCTTTTACGATTTGTTTGGCATCGCCACCATTTTCAATTAATTCCACGAATACTTTTTTAGCAATTTTACTTGAGATTGTACCATCAGTAATTAACTTAATCATTCCGGCTAAACCTTCAGGTGTTAATGCTGTTTGTGATAAATCTTTTTGTTCTTTATTTAAATAGGCATTAACATCACCCATTAAGTAATTAGATGCTAATTTAGCATCTGCGCCTTCAGCTACAACTGCTTCAAAGAAATCAGACATTTCTTTTGATAAAGTTAATACATGTGCATCATATGCTGGTAAACCTAAATCATCTTGATAGCGTACACGACGTGCATCTGGTAATTCAGGAATTTCAGATTGTACACGTGATAACCATGCATCATCAATAACAATATCTACTAAATCTGGTTCAGGGAAATAACGATAATCATCTGACCCTTCTTTAACACGCATTAATTTAGTTGTACCTGTTGCTTCATCAAAACGGCGTGTTTCTTGATCAATTACACCACCTGATAAAATCACTTGTTCTTGACGCTTTTCTTCAAATTCTAAACCTTTTCGTACGAAAGTAAATGAATTTAAGTTTTTCAGTTCTGTTTTAGTACCAAATTCTTTTTGCCCTACTGGACGAATAGAAATATTCGCATCACAACGCATTGAACCTTCTTCCATTTTGACGTCTGATACACCTGTATATTGAATAATAGAACGAATTTTTTCTAAATAAGCATAAGCTTCGGCAGGTGTTGAAATATCTGGTTCAGATACAATTTCAATTAATGGTGTTCCTTGACGATTCAAGTCAACTAAAGAATAACCTTGTTTATGTGATAATTTTCCAGCATCTTCTTCCATATGTAATCGTGTTATACCAATACGTTTAGTATACCCATCTACTTCGATGTCTAGCCATCCATTTTCTCCGATAGGTTTATCAAATTGTGAAATTTGATAAGCTTTTGGATTATCAGGATAAAAATAATTTTTTCTATCAAATTTTGTTTCTTGATTAATTGTCATGTTTAATGCTAAAGCTGCTCTCATTGCCCAATCTACTACTTGTTGGTTAACAACAGGTAATACGCCAGGATAACCTAAATCAATCACATTAGTATTTGTATTAGGTTCTGCACCAAAATGTGCAGGCGACGGAGAGAAAATTTTTGAGTTTGTTTTTAATTCTACATGGACTTCTAGTCCAATTACCGTTTCAAAATGCATTTTAATCCTCCTACTTAATGTCTAATACTTTATCGTGATGATGATAGTGTTGTTCATATGCATATGCAACATTATAAATTGTACTTTCTGCAAAAGGTTTACCTATAATTTGCAACCCAATTGGACGCCCATTTGCGACACCACATGGAATAGAAATGGCTGGTAATCCTGCTAAGTTAACTGGAATTGTTAAAATATCATTTGCATACATTGTTAATGGATCATTAATCATTGCACCTATATTAAAAGCAACTGTTGGTGCTGAAGGTCCTACGATAACATCATATTGTTCAAATACTTTATCAAAGTCTTGTTTAATTAGTGTACGTACTTTTTGTGCTTTTTTATAATAAGCATCATAGTAACCTGATGATAAAGCAAAAGTCCCTAACATAATACGACGTTTAACTTCATCTCCAAAACCTTCTTGACGTGTTAATTTATAAATTTCATCTAATGTTGTGGCATTTGGTGATTGATAACCATAACGAATACCATCAAAACGAGATAAGTTTGATGATGCTTCAGCTGAAGCTAGTAAATAATAAGTGGCTACTGCATATTTAGAATGTGGTAGCGCAACTTCATCTACAATAGCACCTCTTGCTTCTAATTCTTTAATTGCTGCTGTAACAGATTGTCTCACTTCTTCTGAAACACCTTCACCTAAATATTCTGTTGGTACAGCGATTTTTAAACCTTTAATATCGCCTGTTAATTGGCTAGCAAAATCAGGCACTTCAACTGGTGCTGATGTAGAATCATTAGCATCTACACCTGAAATAATAGATAAAATACGTGCATTATCTTCTACTGTACGTGTAATTGGTCCAATTTGATCTAATGATGATGCAAAAGCCACTAAACCAAAACGAGATACACGACCATAAGTAGGTTTTAATCCGACAACACCACAATAAGCGGCAGGTTGACGAATAGAACCACCTGTATCAGAACCTAAAGTAAATGGTACTTGTCCGGCTGCAACAGCTGCAGCACTACCACCTGATGAACCACCAGGTACAGCATTTAAATCCCAAGGGTTTCTCGTTAATTTATAATATGAGTTTTCAGTAGATCCACCCATTGCAAATTCATCCATGTTTAATTTACCGACCATAACTGGATTTTCTGCATATAATTTGTGCATAACTGTCGCATCATAGATTGGATTAAATCCTTCTAAAATTTTTGAAGCACATGTTGTTTCTACATTGTAAGTAATAATATTATCTTTAATTCCCATCGGAATCCCAAATAATTGACCTGTCATTTGGTCATTAGCTTGTAATTCATCTAATTTTAATGCTTGTAATTGTGCTTGTTCTTTACTTAAGGCTAAAAAAGCACCTACTTTATCGTCTGTTTGTTCAATTCTATTATAAGACGCTTCAACTAATTCAGAAGGTTTAACTTCTTTAGCACGTAATTTGTTAATTAATGTGGTTACTGAATAATCCATTAAAGACATTGTTCTTCCTCGTTTCTTAATATTAATCCATAATTGAAGGTACTTTAAATTGCCCCGCTTCTTTTTGAGGTGCATTTGCTAAAACTTCTTCTCTAGGTAAACCTGCTACAGCAACATCTTCTCTAAACACATTGTGTAAATTCAATACGTGGCTTGTTGGTTCAATGTTTGTCGTATCTAATTCATTTAATTGTTCAGCAAAATTAATAATTGCTTCTAATTGATTACGGAATTGATGTACTTCTTCGTCTGAAATAGCTAATTTTGCTAAATGTGCTACATGACGAACTTGTTCTTCACTAATTTTTGACATAGTAACCTCCATGTTATTAAGTATTTTCAACTAAATATTTTAACATTTTCATAAAATAGTAGCAAATCATTTATGCCACTTAAAAGAAAAACTTCTAAGATGATAAATCTTAGAAGTTTTTTCAACATTAACGTGAGTAGAACTCAACGATTAATTGTTCATTAATTTCAGCTGGTAATTCTGAACGTTCTGGTAAACGTACAAATGTACCTTCTTTTTTATCAGCATCAAATGTTAAATATTCTGGTACGAAATTGCTTGCATCAATTGCTTCAGCAATAATTGCTAAGTTAGCAGATTTTTCACGTACTGAAATTACTTGACCTGGTTTAACTGAGTATGATGGAATATCAACACGTTTGCCATCTACTAAAATGTGACCGTGGTTAACTAATTGACGTGATTGACGACGTGTTGTTGCTAAACCTAATGAGTAAACAACTGCGTCTAAACGACTAGCTAATAATTTCATAAAGTTTTCACCATGTAAACCTTGTAATTTACCAGCTTTATCAAATAATTTACGGAATTGTTTTTCATTCATACCGAATAAGAAACGTAAACGTTGTTTCTCTTGTAATTGTAAACCGTATTCTGATAATTTTTTACGTTGTGTAGGACCGTGTTGACCTGGTACATAAGGGCGTTTAGCCAATTCTTTACCAGTACCACTTAATGAGATACCTAAACGACGAGATTTTTTCCAAGTTGAACCTGTAAAACGAGCCATGTATATGCTCCTCCTCTTTTTGTTTTTATTTTGTTGTAAAACAAAAAGCTATAAGTGATCTTAGTTGTGTATATTATGAATAGTATTTTCACTAAGCAGCGTTAGTTACCAATACACCTATTTGGCACAATATAGAGGCAACGTCAATCACTTCGCTGCTATTATTTTACATAATTGTAATTGTATCTTGTCAAAGTATTAATGTCAATAGTCTGGAGCATATTTTTAAACAATTTTATTTAACACGATAATAAAACTCACTATTATTTGATGGTATGCCTTGACCCATCCAAATTCTATTTTGAGTTACGTCAGAAGGATCTTCAAAATTATGTTGATTATTTTCAAATGAATTCAAACTAATACCAGCAGGTAAAAATATGACTAGTGCTCCACCCACAGGACTATTTATTGGCTGCATAGCCGTTTGCAAACCACCGTTTAAACTTTTGCCACTTTGAATGTTCATTTTAATGACATCTGAGACAACACCATTACTATCAAATGTTACTTCTCTACCTATACCATCACGCCAAGTGCCAATAATTGATGAATAATCTCCTGCAAACAAAGCATTAACATCAATATCACTTGTTGTGACAGCTTGCTTTTGTTCAGTTAATTCTGTTTCCGCTTCTTGCGATTCAGTTGATAACTTAGTATTAAATGTATGCCAATTAAATACTTTCTCATCTAATAAGTTAGCTTCAATATCAAGGGCTTCTTTCTCTTTGTTATCTCCTGGTTTGTCAATTGTATATTCAAATTGATATTTTAATGTGATTAATTTATCGTTTTCTATTTTATACATAGAAACAAGTCGCTCTGAACGGCTTGATAGCCAATCATTTGTAACTATTGTGCCATCTTCATAAATGTTTAATGAAGAACGCGTACCACCATATGGTGCCACCACGCCACCAGCTACTGCAAATTGTGGTCTACCATCTTTCAAATAATAAATCGCTTGATTCATGCCTGATACTCTTCCGATAATTAATTCTTTTACACCATCATGGTTTATATCTAAAAAATCATACGCTAATTCTGAATCAACAGCCGAATCATAGAAATGCATCATCACAAAATTTTCACTATTACCATCATTACTCTGTGGAAATATACGATTTAATTCTGCCATATAATCATCACTATTTTTTGCTTTTTTTAAACGATTTAATTCACTATATTTATCAATAATTTCTTTATAAGCCTCATCATAATTAATATCAACTACTTTTTGTGCAACATCAGTTGTTTGTTCATTTTTTTTAGTTTTTAACTGTTTTTTCTTTGTAGATGTTTTTTCTTTGACTACTTCTTTACTCACTATTTCTTGAGAAGTTTCTGCTATAGTATTTTTCTGTTCACCACATCCAACTAATAATGTACCTATAGAACAAAATATGGCTAACTTCATTAATTTTTTCATTATTTATCTCCTTCTTAATCTACTTTATAATAAAATTCATCGTCTCCTAAAGGTATGCGTTGCCCCATCCATATTCTATCTTTAGTTATGTCAGAAGGGTCAATAAAACTCTCAATCTTTTCTTGCATCTCAGTTTCATCCATATAATTTATATAAGTTGCATACGGATGAAACTTCACACCTGCTGGAATAAATGTTAAACCTTGACTACCTGGTGCTGGATTATTAGGTGCCATTAAAGATTGTAAAAAACCATTCGTTTTTATATTAGATATATCTAATGCAACGTGCTGACCTTCATTTAATGTGCCATTATTATCAAAAGTAATTTTCTGACCTGTTGATCTTTGCCAAGTACCGGCAACACTTGAAAAATCACCTTCACTAATCGCATCAATATTCATAGTAGTAGATTGAATATCAGTTGCTTTCACCTCTTTCACTTCAGGTAATGGTTTCCAAGTAAATTGAGATAAATCAACTTTTAGTGCTGTTACACCCACTGCTGCTTTGATATGATCTTCATCATCATTTTCTATTGTTTCTTCTCTTTGTTTTTCTAAATTATGACTTGTTAATTGATAAGACTCAACATTGACACCGGGTATATTCGTTACGATAATTGTGCCATCTTGATAAATACTTAAATTAATACGTGTACCCCCACGTGTCGCTGCTACGCCACCAGCTACTGCAAATTGTGGATAATTATTGCCCATACTAGCTATATCATCAGTTAAATAATAAATCGCAAAGATTGTGCCTTCATTACCGATAATCAATTCTTTCTTACCATCATGATTAATATCAACATAATCATACTTCATTAAAAAATCTGCAGACGACTCATAAAAATGCATTAACATAAAATTTTCTTTTTTTTCTGCTGTCTTTATTGCTTCTAAATATTTTTTTAAGTTCCCTTCATTTTTTAATTTCATATAATGTGCATAACGATTCAAAATATCTTTATAAACTCCATCATAATCAATGCCTACTTCTTCTGATTTTTTCATACTTACAATTTCTTGTTTTTTAGATTGTTCAATACTTACTTTTGGCTTTTTAGTAACGCTCATCGATTCATGCGTTTTTGATACTGGTTCATTATTTTCTTTGTGTTGCATACATCCAATCAACAATACACCACTCAAAGAAATTATCATTGATTTTATTACTTTTTTCATTATAAAACTCCTTTGTTAAAGATAATTGAAACAATAAAAATATTATCTATGTTATTATACAAAATATATCATTTTTCTACCTATGAATCAAATTGAATACTATTTAATGCTCCTATTTATTTTAACAATATCTTTATACTAATATTTAGCTTTTAACTAGCTTTATGGTAAGATAATTGATAAGATGATTTTATACTTACAAATGAAGGAGTTATTATGGCAACCATCACATTTATCATTGATTTTATTTTACATATTGATGAACATCTATCAGATATTTTATCTAATTATGGACCTCAAACATATATGATTTTATTTACTATTATTTTTTGTGAAACTGGTTTAGTTTTTATGCCTTTTTTACCTGGTGATTCTTTATTATTTGCATCCGGTGCATTATGGGCAACTAATCAACTAAATATTTTTGCATTAGTCGCTATTATTTTTTCTGCAGCAGTGATTGGTGATTTTGTTAATTATAATATTGGTCGCTTATTTGGTGGTAAACTGTTAAAACAAGCTTGGTTTATTAAATTAATTAGACAACAAAATATTGATAAATCTTATGATTTTATTGCTAAACATGGTGGTAAAGCAATTTTCTTAGCTAGATTTTTCCCAATTATTCGTACGATTGTACCTTTTATTGTTGGTGCAGGTAAAATGGACTATGCTAAATTTCAAATATTTAGTATACTTGGTTCATTACTATGGGTACCTTTATTTACTTTTGCTGGTTATTTTTTCGGTAACATCCCAATAATAAAAAATAATTTTACATTAGTCGTTTTTGGAATTATCGGCATTAGTTTATTACCTATGATTATTTCAGCCATTAAAAGTAGACGTTAAATTTTATTATTTAATCGTAATTATATGACAATTTTCATGTTATTCATTTAACATTGAGAATTGTTTTTTTTTATAAATATCAATTATTTCTTTATTCTTTTCATACTTTTTATTTTATGATACATTTAATAAATAAAGGAGGAATCTATGCTAATTCAAAAACAAACTCAACATTATATGAAAGTATGGTTACCTAGAATCATATTAATTACACTCGGTGCAATTATCATGGCAGTGGCATTAGAATTATTTTTAATACCTAACTCATTATTAGATGGTGGTATTGTTGGTATTTCTATTATCTTGTCAAAAATTACAAATATGCAGTTAGGAATTTTCATTTTTATTCTTAACATCCCATTCTTTTATTTAGGTTATAAACAGATCGGTTTAACATTCGCCTTATCTACGGCTTATGGTATTACCGTTCTATCTATTGCAACAAGCCAACTACATACTGTCAAAGCCTTTGTTAATGAACCTTTCTTAGCCACAATTTTTGGTGGTTTAATTTTAGGAATAGGTGTTGGTTTAGTTATTCGTGTCGGTGGTTCTTTAGATGGTAGTGAAATTTTTTCAATTGTGGTAACAAAATATTTACCTTTCTCAGTTGGTGAAATTGTCATGATGATTAATTTAGTAATTTTTACAGTCGCTGGTTTTGTGTTCACATGGACATCGGCTATGTATTCAATTATTGCTTATTTCATTGCTTATAAAACAATGGATGTAGTTATTTTAGGTATTGATGAATCAAAATCTGTTTTCATCATCACTGAAGAATATGAAGAAATTAGTCAAGCAATTATGCACCGTCTTGGACGTGGTGTTACTTATTTAAACGGACAAGGTGCTTATACTAATGAAGAAAAGAAAGTAATTTTCACAGTTATTACTCGTTTAGAAGAAGCAAAATTAAAATCATTAGTACATGAAAAAGATATTAATGCATTTGTAGCTATAGGTAATGTATCTGAGGTACATGGTGGTAACTTTAAAAAACGAGATATCCACTAAAAATTAACAAAAATTTAACAATTGTAAACAGTTACATAAAAATCACCTTGATTTGAACTTTTGATTTTATCTATTTTATTGTATACTATTGATATCAAATTTTAACCTTAGGAGGTTTTTTTATGGAACGTACAATGAATCGTGTAGCATTAATAGGTACAGGTGCAGTAGGATCAAGTTATGCTTTTGCTTTAATTAACCAAAATCTATGTGATGAATTAGTATTAATTGATGTTAATACTGAAAAAGCACATGGTGATGCTTTAGACTTAGTTCATGGTGTACCATCTGGTGATGGTCATACAAAAGTATTTGCGGGTAGTTATGCAGATTGTAAATCAGCAGATATCGTATGTATTTGTGCTGGTATTGGTCAAAAACCTGGTCAAACACGTCTAGATTTAATTGACACTAACATTAAAGTGTTTAAATCTATTGTTGAAAGTGTTGTTGCTGAAGGATTTAACGGTATTTTCTTAGTAGCTACAAATCCAGTTGATATTTTAACTTATGCTACTTGGAAGTTTTCAGGTTTCCCTAAACATCGTGTAATTGGTTCAGGTACAACATTAGATACAGCTCGTTTACGTCATAATTTAAGTCAATATTTTAATATTTCTCCAAAAAGTATCCATGCGAATATCATCGGTGAACATGGTGATTCAGAAATTGCTGCATGGTCATCAGCTACAATTTCAGGTACACCAATTTTAAGTTTATTAGACGAAGAACATTACAAATTAGAAGATTTAAACAATATCTATTTACAAACACGTGATGCCGCTTATGAAATCATTAATGCTAAAGGTGCAACATTCTATGGTATCGCTATGGCTTTAACTCGAATTACTAAAGCAATTCTTAGCGACTCTAATCAAGTATTAACTGTTTCAGCACCACTTGATGGTGAATATGGTTTTGATGATGTTTATGTAGGTGTCCCAACAGTTATTAATCGCGAAGGTATTGCACGTGTATTAGTTCAACCATTAAATGATGAAGAAAAAATAAACTTCGAAAAATCTGTACAAACATTAAAAGATACACAATCACCATTCTTCAAATAGATTAGCATTCGCTAATCTATTTTTTTATAAATAGTCCTTAAGACTTATAGCTATTAATATAAAAATATAGTAAAATAAATTTATTATAAGAAAAGAGGTTACATCATTATGTTTTTAACATTCTTACTAATTGTTATTGGATTAGTTATTCTAATTGCATTTTGGTTTATCAATACAAAAAATAAATTTGTAATTTTAAATAATCGTATTGATTCTGCATGGGCTGAAATAGATAATGTTTCCATTAATCGTCGTGAAACAATTCCTAACTTAGTTAACATTGTTCAAGGTTATACTAAACATGAAAAAGAAACATTAACAGAAATTGTTGAATTAAGAAATAAAATTCAACAAGTACCTGACAGTGCTCACAATGATCAATTACATTTAGAAGATCAAATGACTAAAGGCTTATCACGTGTTATTGCATTATCTGAAGCTTATCCTGAATTAAAAGCTGATAGTACTTTTGTAAGATTAATGAGCGAAATTACAGCAGCAAATGATAAAATTACTTATGCAAGACGTTTATACATTAATACTATTGCTGAATTTAATAATGCTGTTGAAATGTTCCCATCTAGTTACATTGCTAATGCTAATGGTTACACGAAAAAAGCACAATTTGAAGCACGTCCAGAAGAACGTGAAAATGTAGAAGTGAAATTTTAATTTAACAATTATTAGTGAGAAGACGAAGTCAGTTTCTTTAGATATCGTTTTCTCATTTTTATTATTCTAGGAGGTTTAATATGACAGTTTTTACACAAATTAGTAGTAATAAAAGAAAAACAATTTTAATTCTTTTATTATTTATGTTACTAATTATTGCTGTTGCTTGGGCAATATCTTACTTATCCAATGCTAATTTTTTTATAGTTTTAGCTGTTGCTTTAAGTGTTGGTGTTATTTATGCATTTATTTCTATTAAATATGCAACCTCTTTTACAATGAGTAGAAATCATGCTATAAAAGTAGAAAATCGTAACGAGTATTTAGATTTAATTAGTGCTGTAGAAAATGTTGCTTTAATTGCTAAATTACCTGTTCCAGAAATTTATATTATACAATCCTCTGCATTAAATGCATTTGCTACTGGTATGAGCCCTCAAAATGCTGCTGTTGCGGTAACAAAAGGATTAGTTGATACTTTAGAACGTGATGAGTTAGAAGCTGTTATTGCTCATGAAATTGCGCATATTAAAGGCTATGATGTTCGTTTAGCCACTGTCGCAATCATTGTTGTTACATTATTAAGTTTCATTCCAGATATGTTGCGTCCAATGATGTGGTCAAATCATAGTCATCAGAAAAAAGAAAATAAAGATAGTCATCCAATTATGATGTTGCTTGCAATAGTAATTATCATTGCTTCACCTATTATCGCAACCTTTTTACAATTAGCTTTAAGTAGACAAAGAGAATTTTTAGCTGATGCACAAGCTGTTTATATTACCCGACATCCACAAGCTTTAATTCGTGCATTAGAAAAAGTAAAATATAATTCTAATGTCAATGATATTAATGAACATGATGCTAATATCTATTTTAATACACCTATGAAACATCTATCTGGTTTTATGAATACTCATCCTTCAATTGATGATCGTATTACGGCACTTAAAAATATGTAGATAATTTAATAAGGGCTAGAAAACTTTATCGTTTTCTAGCCCTTAAATTTATTTTAGTTAGCTATCATTGCCTTAATTTCTTCAATAGACATACTTGAATCACATCGAACATTCACTTTACCATCATTCGCATGTAAAAAACCAGGTACAGTTACTATATTATATTTTTCTCTAAATTTTTGTAATTCATCAGACACTTCTTCACTATTAACGAAATACATTTTCTCTTCAATATTAACTAACTTTTTAGCAAATTTTTGACAATATGGACATGATGCGCGTCCTACAAAAACAGTAATTTCTTCATTATTTAAAATCATTTCTTCTACATCTGTTACAGACGTATGTATTAATTTTTCAATATCTTTTAAAAATGTATTATTAAACATGTTAAATTTCTCCTATTTAATAAATTCCACACCTACTTGGTGTTTAACTACTTTATTACCAATAATAATACTTTTAATATCATCATTTTTTGTACGTACATTTTTATGAGCTTGTTTAAAAACATCTGATTTTAACCAAGTATTAAATGCTTCCTCATCTTTCCAAAAAGTGAATACATTAATTCTATCATGTTCACTATCTAAGCCTTCTACTTTGGTAACATACATCTTAATAAAGCCATCAATTGTTTCAATACCTTGCCTTAAAGTAAAACGCTCAATCACTTCATCACAATGACCTGGAACTATATATACAATATTTTGTGCTAAAAACATCAATATTTACCTCTCTATTTATAGATTTACATATAAAATTATATTATATCTGATCACAATTGCAAAGAATATCATATCATTTTATACTTTATTTTATCACAATCTCGTGAATATTAGTAATCATTATTAAAAAAGCATAGACATTGTCTATGCTAATTAAGGCGGCAACCGGATTTGAACCGGTGATCAGGGTTTTGCAGACCCATGCCTTACCACTTGGCTATGCCGCCATGGCTGGGATACCTGGATTCGAACCAGGGGAATGACGGAGTCAAAGTCCGTTGCCTTACCGCTTGGCTATATCCCAAAATTTAAAAATGGGGCGGATAATGGGAATCGAACCCACGAATGTCGGAACCACAATCCGATGCGTTAACCACTTCGCCATATCCGCCAAAATAAAAAAACAAAGGCAGGGGCAGTAGGAATCGAACCCACACCAAAGGTTTTGGAGACCTCTATACTACCGTTGTACTATGCCCCTATAATGGTGGAGAGAACTGGATTCGAACCAGTGAACCCGAAGGAGCGGAGTTACAGTCCGCCGCGTTTAGCCTCTTCGCTATCTCTCCAAATTAGAATGGTGCCGGCCAGAGGACTTGAACCCCCGACCTACTGATTACAAGTCAGTTGCTCTACCAACTGAGCTAGGCCGGCATAACAGATGCCTCGAGACAGAGTCGAACTGCCGACACATGGAGCTTCAATCCATTGCTCTACCAACTGAGCTATCGAGGCATATAAAATTAATAATGGCGGTCCCGACGGGAATCGAACCCGCGATCTCCTCCGTGACAGGGAGGCGTGATAACCGCTACACTACGGGACCTTTTTAAAATTGCGGGAGGTGGATTTGAACCACCGACCTTCGGGTTATGAGCCCGACGAGCTACCGAACTGCTCCATCCCGCGATAATATAATAATGGAGGAGGAAAGGGGATTCGAACCCCTGCAAGCTTTTACACTCCTGTCGGTTTTCAAGACCGATCCCTTCAGCCGGACTTGGGTATTCCTCCAACATAATGGTGGACCTTGCAGGACTCGAACCTGCGACCGGACGGTTATGAGCCGTCTGCTCTAACCAACTGAGCTAAAGGTCCAATGTTCAAAAATAATGGCGGTAGAGGGGATCGAACCCCCGACCTTACGGGTATGAACCGTACGCTCTAGCCAGCTGAGCTACACCGCCGTATCCTGAAGATATCCAATTAATCTAATGGTGGAGCCTAGCGGGATCGAACCGCTGACCTCCTGCGTGCAAAGCAGGCGCTCTCCCAGCTGAGCTAAGGCCCCATAATTACTTTAAATGGTCGGGAAGACAGGATTCGAACCTGCGACCCCTTGGTCCCAAACCAAGTGCTCTACCAAGCTGAGCTACTTCCCGAAAAATGGCGCGCCCGAGAGGAGTCGAACCCCTAACCTTTTGATCCGTAGTCAAACGCTCTATCCAATTGAGCTACGGGCGCATAAATGGTGCCGAGGACCGGAATCGA
>NZ_JBZXTS010000001.1:0-88367 GCF_058895785.1 Staphylococcus sp. B1(2026) | reverse complement strand
CTATATTAGTATACCCAAACCAAAACAAAGTTAGGCTATAAGTGAATTAGGTAGATAAGTTATGAGATTGATGTCGACAAAGAAAATGGATGAATTATATGAAATATGTGTGTCTTATTTTGTTGAAACAAGAAGTATAAATTATCCATATTCTATTACTGAAGGTTCGTCAGCATAAGTATTTGAAGTTTGAGAAGAATATAATAAGTTATGCAAAGAATGATGAAGAAAAAAGAAATATATTAATATATGGATAAAAGTCGTTAATGAAAAGTAAGTGAATTTTTAGTATGTAGAGAATAGATAACAATTAAAACAATAAATAAACTACAAATGATAAAATTAAACAAAAATCAGAAAGGAATTTTAAAAAATTTACAACACATATTAAATAACAATGAATTTTGATAAGCAGTTGGTTGAATATATTGGATATGTTATATGTGATTGCAATATTATTTGTAATCCATCAAATATAAACTAAGTGAGTTCTATTGACACGTGTATAGTACTGTTTGTACTCTCAAGATTTAAGTAAATGTAAAACCAATATGTATCTTTCGATATTCTTTCAAGACAACATATTTAAAATATGTTAAGATTAAGGGAAAATAAGAGAAGGAAGTATAATAGAGATGGTTTATATAATTGCAGAGATTGGATGTAATCATAATGGAGATGTTGAATTAGCGAGAAAGATGGTTGATGTGGCTGTATCTTGTGGTGTTGATGCTGTTAAATTTCAAACTTTTAAGGCAGATAAATTAATTTCTAAATATGCACCGAAAGCAGATTATCAAAAAGTGACGACGGGAACTTCTGATAGTCAATTAGAGATGACACGTCGCTTAGAATTATCTTTTGATGAATATTTAGATTTGCGTGATTACTGTTTAGCAAAAGGTGTGGATGTTTTTTCAACGCCTTTTGATGAAGAATCATTAGCATTTTTAATTAGTACGGATATGCCAGTTTATAAAATTCCGTCAGGTGAAATTACTAATTTACCTTATTTAGAAAAAATTGGTCAACAAAATAAAAAAGTTATTTTATCAACTGGAATGGCTGTGATTCCTGAGATTGAAACGGCTATTAAAGTTTTACAAGATAATGGTACAACTGATATTAGTATTTTACATTGTACGACAGAATATCCAACGCCGTATGATGCTTTAAATTTAAATGTTTTACATACTTTGAAAAAACAATTTCCACAATTAACAATTGGTTATTCTGATCATAGTATTGGTTATGAAGTGCCGATTGCAGCAGTTGCCATGGGTGCCGAAGTAATCGAAAAACATTTTACTTTAGATAATAATATGCCTGGACCCGATCATAAGGCGAGTGCAACACCAGATGTGTTAGAAAATTTAGTAAAAGGTATACGTGTTGTTGAACAGGCTTTAGGTCGTTTTGAAAAAATCCCTGAAGCTGTAGAAGAAAAAAATAAAATTGTAGCACGAAAATCTATCGTAGCACTCAAACCAATTAAAAAAGGTGATATTTATAGTGAGGATAATATTACTGTTAAACGTCCAGGTAATGGTATTTCGCCAATGTCTTGGTACGATGTATTAGGTAAAGAAGCACAGGCAGATTTTGAAGAAGATCAAGTGATTACTGATAGCAGATTTAAACCACAAATTCCAGAGGTGTAAAATGAAAAAAATATGTATTGTTACAGGTTCTCGTGCTGAATATGGTATTATGCGACCATTAATTCACAAATTAAATGATGATCAACAATTACATGTAGAGATCATCGCCACTGCAATGCACATGGAAGAAAAATACGGATATACATACAAAACGATAGAACAAGATGGTTTTGATATTGTTAAAAAAATACCTTTACATTTAGTTGATACAACTAAGCAAACAGTTGTTAAAAGCATTTCGTTATTGCAAGTTGCTTTATCCGAGCATTTTGCTAATAATACCTATGATTTAATTATTATTTTAGGTGACCGTTATGAGATGTTGGCAGTATCTAATGTTGCTTTAATTTATAATATACCTGTATGTCATTTACACGGTGGTGAAAAAACATTAGGTAATTTTGATGAATATATTCGACATGCTATTACTAAAATGAGTCATTTACATCTTGTATCTACAGAAAATTTTAGACGACGTGTTATTCAATTAGGTGAACAGCCGCAACGTGTTATTAATACTGGTGCTTTAGGTGTAGAAAATGCGTTAACAATTGATCATTTAGATAAAACAGTATTAGCACAACAATTAAATATTAATTTATTAGAAAATTATTATGTTGTATTATTCCATCCGGTTACTTTAGATGAAGAACAAGCTGCCATGCAACAAATTGATCAATTATTATTTGCTTTAGATCAAATTGATGGTCAGTATATTTTTATTGGTGCCAATTCAGATACTGGATCAGATTTAATTATGGAAAAAATACAACAGTTCGTTAAACGACATATTAATTGTCATTTATTTGCTTCTTTAACGACACAACAATATCATTCTTTAATTAAACATTCACGAGGATTAATTGGTAATTCTTCATCAGGTTTAATTGAGATTCCATCCTTACAGCGTCCAACTTTAAATATTGGTGATCGTCAAAAAGGAAGAATACATGGTGTAAGTGTTATTGATGTACCTTGTGAAACTGCTGCTATCGTTGAAGGGATTAAAAAAATGTCTACGATTACTGATTTTACTAATCCTTATTATCAGCCTAATAGTTCAGAAATAGCTTATCAAACGATTAAACAACATGTTTTAGATAATGTTTCTACATTAAAAGACTTTTATGATATTGAACTTCGAGAGGAGACGCTATAATGAAACAAAAAGTTGCTTTTTTAGGCGCTGGTAGTCATGCAGATGCGGTATTGCCAATTTTAGATTTATTACATTATGATTTTGTTGGTTTTTTTGATGATAAAGATATTGAAACACATGATGGTTATCCGATTTTAGGTAAATTATCAGATGTGATTAGTTGCTTAGAAAATAAACAAATTGATCGTGTTTTTGTAACGATTGGAGATAATGAAAAACGTAAAGAAATTTTTAATGATGTGGCTAAAGATTATTACGATCATATTTTAAATATTATTAGTCCACAAGCAACTGTTTTAACGCCAGATAGTATCAAAGGGCGTGGTATTTTTATTGGTTATGGTGCTTTTGTAGGTTCAAAAGTAGAATTAAATGATAATAGTATTGTTAACACAGGTGCAATTATTGAACATCATACAAAAATTGAAAGTCATTGTAATATTACACCTAATGCTACTTTGAATGGTTTTGTTCATCTAGGTGAATGTGTTTATATGGGAAGTGGTAGTGTAACTATTCAAATGATTAATATTGCACCTCATACAACAATAGGTGCGGGTGCAGTAGTCGTAAAACATATAGAAGAAGCAGGAACTTATGTTGGTGTACCTGCCAAAAAAATTAAATAAGTTGGAGAAAAAAAGATGAAGCCAATTTGTATTATTCCTATATATTCACAGTTAGGTGAGTATTCTCATCAACATGCATTGTATTTAGCTGGACAGCCATTGTTTTGTCATGCGATAACTAAAGCACAACAAAGTCAACTGTTTCAAGAAATTATTATTATAACAGATAATGAAGTTTATGCTGAAATTGCACAACAACAAAATGTTATCGTTAAAATGTATTATGAACGTGCAACAACAGAAAAACAGCTTATTAATGATATGATTTGTCAAATATTAGCAGATTATTCAGAAGAACAAACATTCATGGTACTTAATGCAACAGTAATAGGCGTAGAGACAGCACAATTAATAGCAAGTTATGATCACTATATTAATTCAACAAAATCACATTTAATTACGGTTGCCCCTTTACCCACAAAAATGAATCATTTAATTCAATTAAATGATCAAAATACGACGCCATTATATCAACAAGTGACGAATATGTATTATCCAATTGATGCCTTGATGCTTAGTCGTAAAAAATTCTATTTACAATCTAATGAAATTAATGCCACTAATTCAGAGATTTTTATTTTAGCACAAGAACGTGTATTAATGATTCGTCAACATCAAGATTTTGTACATGTATTAGGTGAAAATTATTTTGACTATAAAGTAAGAGAATATAATAATAAAGCCATGTATTATCAATTGTATGATGATAAATTAAAACAACCTAGTTGTAATAAAGTATTATTAGGTGATTCTCGTACAGTTAATATTCAATTAGCAGAATTTAAAAATTTTGGGTTAGGCGGTGTTACTTTAGCGACATTAATGGATAAAATAGATACTATTTTATCAACTGATGTTAAATTAGCATTGGTATCGATAGGGGTTAATGATTTCATTACTAAATATGATGTATTAACTATTCGAGAAAATTTCAAAAAATTAATTGATATTTGTCAACGAAAAAAAATTCGTTTATTATTAACAACGATTCCATATACATTATATCGTTATGAAGTGAATAATGATGAAATTAAAGAAATGAATCAATGGTTAATAACTTATTGTCATGATAAAAAGGTACCCTTGCTAGAATTAAATCACTTACTGTCATACAATGGTGTACTAAAATATCAATATACTAATGATGGACTACATTTTACAGAAGAAGCTAACCGTTTAATAGAACAACAATATTATCATTTTATTAAACAAAATAGTTAAGATTTGGGGGTATGATAAAAGTTTATCTTTTATCATACCCTAATTTTAATATAAAGATAGTTTTATTATTGCTTGTCTACTTTAAATACAGTATCATTAATAGATAATATGAAAGGATAATGACCATGAAGAAATATCAACGACTTTTTTGTTGTTTAACAACGATACTAAGTTTAGTAGCTTGTTCAAAAAAAGTAGATATCACTGCTTACAATCATTTAACTGAAACGCAGTATACATTACAACGTGATTTACCAAATTATACGCATTTTTGGAAAGATTTAAATTTATTCTTTTCACAAGAAGATGATGAGAAAGTTGCCGCTTTAAAAGCAAATATGCGTCAAAAGATTGCTGAAACAATGAATTATACAGATAAGGATAAATATCCTATTGCCTATAATGGGATACCGTATAGTGATGATTTAATGATGCCAATGACTTCAACAGAGCCGTTTAATACAGGACAATTGAACGGTGCATTAGACAATTATAAGGTTGAAGCAGTAGTATTTAATACATTAGCGTGTGTTAAAGATCATCAACTAGTGATGGATAATGATGAAAGTGCACATATCGGTGAGGCTAATCATCTTACTAGCTTAACAACGATGACGATATACTTAAGAAATATGACAAATAAGCCAATTATTTTTAATGGTAAAAATTCTTTGTTTAGTGTGAGTTTAGGTGATTATCGTTTGTCTTATTTATCAGAAGTCTATGATAAAACACACTATATTTTGCCTAATGGTTATTTTCATTTAACTTATTTACTCGTACCACAACGTTTATTTATGGATAAATATGCTTGGGTAGGGCAAGTAGATGGTCAAACTTTTGAAGTAACGCCTAATGAAGTGTTAAATTTATATCAAGAATATAATGATAAAGATCCGTTAGAGTTGCAGCAACAACTTATTCAAGATCATGATTTTTTAAATCTGTTTCATCAACCTCAATTACAATTAACGATTAAAAATGGTAAATATATTTTTAATACGCAATTACAACGCAAAGAAATAACAAATACCAAATTATATCAATATTTAGGAGACAATCATGACTAATCAATATGATTTAACGGTAATTTTAGCCATTTATAATATGGAAAATTATATTGCTAAATGTTTAGAGAGTATTGTAACACAACAGAATATTAATGATTATCGTTTAAGAATTATTTGTGTTAATGATGGGAGTACTGATAATACTGAACAAATAATACAAAATTATTGTCAACAATATTCATTTATTGAATTACATACTAAAGTCAATGGTGGTGTGTCAGATGCTAGAAATTATGGGTTATCGCTCGTTGAAAATAGCAGGTATACAACTTTTTTAGATCCAGATGATACATGGCAACCCAATTACTTGATAGAAGTTAGTAAAGGGATGATGAATAATGTAGATGCGATTTTTTTTAATATTAATTTATTAGATCGTAACAATAAATTAGTTAAACAATTAACTATTACTAAAGAACATCATAAAAAAGAAGCTTTTATGCTCGCTAAACAAGCATCATGGACAAGAATACATCGCAGTGATTTGTTTGTAGGTATGAAATTTCCGACAGGGATTATTTATGAAGATTTAGCATTAATGCCATATATGACAGCGCAATGTCAGTCGTTTTATTATTGTGAGAGTTTTATTTATAATTATGTTATCGATGTTAAAAATTCTATTATGAATAATCAAAAATCAACAATTTTTGATATTTATCCAGCATTAACTTATTTATTTGAGTTGTTCGGTACTGAGTTCGAGCAATATAAAGATGAATTACAATATCTTGCATTAGAACATTTATGTGTTGGACAATCGTATCGATTATTAAATTATTCTAAGGCAACATTAGCAGATTATCGCCAAATTAATACGTTTATGTCGCAGTATTTTGGTGAACAATGGCATAAAAATAAATATATTCAACAAGGTATTCAAAAAAATAATATTAATTCACTATTAGCTTATGTGGTGCCCCAATTTTTATTTGCATTAAAAAATGGTATATTATTTAAATTATTAAAATTGAGAGGTTTAAAATAATGACAAAAGTATTGTTAATTATTCCAGCTTACAATGAGGCGGAATCAATAGGTGCATTATTAGAAGAACTATCTAATTATCCGCAATATGATTATGTGGTAATTAATGATTGTTCAAAAGATGATACGTCAAAAATTGCACGTGATTATGGTGCAACAGTAATTGATTTACCTATTAATTTAGGGTTAACGGGTGCGGTACAAACAGGTATGATGTATGCTTTAAAACAAGGTTATGATGTTTGTGTACAAATTGACGGTGATGGGCAACATATGCCTTCGGAAATTTATAAATTAATTGATAAAATTAATGAAGGTGTAGATATTGCGATTAGTTCACGTTTTTTAGAGGATGATCAACATTATGATCAAACTTTTTTACGTGCTTTAGGTGCAAATCATATTAAGTTTTGTATTAAATTAATGTCAGGTTTAACATTAACTGATCCAACAAGTGGTATGCGTGCGTTTACACGCCGCGTTTTTGCACAAATGGCGCAAGCTACTAATGAACGTCCTGAACCAGATACAATTTTATATTTTTCACGTTTAGGTTATCGAATTGAAGAGGTACAAGTGACAATGAGAGAGCGTATGGCAGGTGAGTCTTATTTAACACCAATAAAAGCAGCGAAATATATGATTGAAAATACAATCTCATTTATTTTTGTTTATTTAAGAACATTCAAAAAACCACGTAAAGGAGTGAAGTAATCATGACATTAACACTTCAAATTTTATTAATTATTTTTAGTATTTTATTGTTAATTTCTATCGTCAGACAAGTTAATCATGCACGTGTTATCTTTTCAGACTTTAGTTATTGGTTGTTATTTTCTACATTTTTAATATTGATTGCTTTATTCCCTAAATTATCTTATTTCTTAGCACATTTAATGGGAATTAAAACAGTGGCTTTTTCGGTATTTTTAATGGTTGTGACGATGTTGATTATGTTAACTTTAAGTTTATCGTTTAAAGTTTCTGTATTAAATCGTCGTTTTATTCAATTAACACAAAATTTAGCTTTATTAGAGCAAGAACAACAAAAACAATTAGATGAATTAAAGAAATAGGTGACTTATGACGAATAAAAAATCTGTACAATTTAATTTTATATTGAATTTAGTAGACCAGTTTTTTTCTATTTTAGTACCTATAATTACGATGCCATTATTGACGTATGCCTTAAATCCACATTTAGTAGGTGTTAATACTAAAATTTTGACTTTCAACTCTTGGTTTGTTTTTTTGGCAGCTATAGGGATTCCATTATATGGTAGTCGAAATATTGCTAAAATTGCTTATGATAAACAACAAGTTACTACAACATTTAGTAAAATTTTCTCTGTCCAATTTTTATGGGGAAGTTTAATGTTATTCATTTATGTGACATCGGTCTATATTATGATTCCAGATAGTACAACTTATAAAATGGTTTATTATATACCGTGTTTATTAATTATTAATTGTATGTTGGATACAACTTGGTTATTTAATGGTCATGAAATGTTTGCGCCTGTAGTATTGCGTGCTAGTTTAGTAAAATTAGTATCACTAATTTGTATCATCTTGTTAATTAAAACGCCAGAAGATTATTGGCTATATATTGTGATTTATTGTGCATCATTATTAGGTGGACAACTATATACTTTAGCTTTAATTCCCAGATTAATTGATGGTTTTAAAATAGATTTATCACAATGGCAAACGATTTTAAAATCGTGTTTTATATTATTTTTACCACAAATCTCATTAATGATTTTTTCTTTAACAGATAATCAACTACTAGCATTGTTATTATCAGAAAAATATGTTGGATTTTATAGTCAAGCAACAGGTATAGTTAAAGTACCAGTTTTTTTATTAAGCGCATTAGGTATTTCACTATTACCAAGAATTACTTATCTATTTGAGCAAGGTGATTTAATATCGGTTAAGCAACATTTACGTGATTCATTATTATTTACATTATATTTAGCTTGTCCGCTAGCATTAGGTATGGCTGCGGTATCTCAAAATTTAATTAGTTGGTTTTTAGCGGATGGTTTTGAAATTGTCGGTACATATATGGTTTTATTATCACCGATTATTATGACTATGGCTTTAGGTAATGTGTTAGGTCGACAAGCTTTAATGTCTATGAATTTAAGTAAACAATATAGCTTATCAATTACACTAGCAGCAGTTGTCAATATTATTTTAGATTTATTACTTATCCCTTATTTTGGTGTAATTGGTTGTATTGTAGCAACATTAATTGCAGAAATGTTAATTGTTAGTTTACAATGTTATTATGTAAGACATATGTTTGAATGGCCACTAGTTCTATCTTCAATGGTTAAGTATGTTAGTGCAGCAGTTATTATGTATTTAATAATTGCATATCTATTACCACAATTATTTATGGTAACACCGGTTATCTTAACGATATTACAAGTGATAACAGGTATAATTGTTTACGGTCTATGTCTATTCTTATTAAAAGATACAATACAACAGACATTGTTAAAAAATATAATTAAGAAAGTGAGATAAGGTTATGACGAAGAAGATTTTGATTACTGTCAGTGCGTTAGCTATTGGTGGTACTGAACGTGTACTATTAAATTTGATTAATCAATTACCCAAAAATTACGAAATAGATGTTTTAACTTTTTTTGATATTCATACGATGGCTAAAGAGTTACCCAGTCACGTAAATTTAACTTCGATTTGGCATACAGATAGTTCAGTCATAGGTAAAAAAGAAATGTTAAAAATGGCTTGGCATCTACATTCTATTAAATCAGCTAAAAAATTGTATCAAAAAACAGTCTTTAAAAATTATGATGTTGAAATTTGTTTTTCTGAATGGGGAATGACGCCATCATTTATTGCGGCTAGTACTTCAACAACTTCTAAAAAAGTTTGTTGGATTCATTTTGATGCACAAATAAAAGATTATACATATAAAGGTTTGTATCCTTTTGGTAAAATTTTAAATCATTATGATCGTATTAATTGTGTCTCACAAACGGCACAACAAGGTTTATTAACAACATTTCCAATGATTAAAAAACATAAAACAGCAGTTGTATATAATCCAGATAATCCTAGAGAGGTTGTTGTAAAAGCTGGTTTAGAAAACCCGTTTGAAAAGCAAGATTATATGGGTGTCAATATTTTATTTGTAGGTCGTTTAGTGAATCAAAAAGGTGTAGATCGCTTATTAGAAGCTCATGAAAAATTATCAAGTAAATATTCTGATTATACTTTACATATTGTAGGAAGTGGTTCAGAAGAAGCAACACTCAAAACTTATGCTAAAAATCATAAACTAGAGAATATTGTTTGGTGGGGACAGCAACAAAATCCGTATCCCTTCATGAAATTTGCTAATTTGATTGTGATGCCTTCTCGTTTTGAAGGTTTACCTACAGTGATGATTGAAGCTTTACATTTAAAAACACCATTAATTATTACTGAAGTATCAGGTGCAATGGAAATAGCACAAGGTGCTTCTAATGTATGGGTCGTTGATAATTCTCAAAGTGCCTTTGAACGACAATGGGAACAATGGTTAGCAAACAAAAATTATTTTCAAGAAGTAATCAATTTTGATTATAATTGGCAAGAAAGTGTTGCACAATTTATCAATTATATTGAGCAATAAATATCATTTAAAGTAAGGAGAAAGATAGTGTGAAAACATTAATCATTATGTTTATTTTTTTAAGCTTAATGTTAGTTGTGTCTACCATTGTAGGAAAAGCATTTACCCATATTGTTAAATTTAATAAAGTAAAACTTCACTACGTTTATGGTTTTATTGTTTTATTAGCAACATTTTGGTTAACAACAACACCGTTAGCCTTTATGCATCAATCAATAACAGAAATTAGCTATATGGCTAGTGGTAGTTTATTAATATTGATTATAGCTTCGGCCATTTATTGTTACTATCATCAATTATTACCAACTATAAGCTGGACTTATTTTAGGCAACAATATTGGTTTTTAATGTTAACATTTGTTGTAGTACTAACAATTTGGTTAGTGCTACAAATTAATTATTTTGGAATTAATATTAATAATAATTTTTCTATTGATAATGAAGTTTACCGTAATATTGTGGTAGATAATTATTATGGGCAAGAAGTTTATACAGTTAATCCCAGAAATGGTTTTATTAAATTAACAGAATTTGCTTATTTAATTACTTCAAGTTTATTATTACCAGCTTATTTAGCAAAATTATTTATGGTGTCACCAGTAGCAATGTGGGAAACGTATTATCCAGCTTGGCTTATTCTGTTTATGATTAGTTTAGTTTATGAAGCTTTACAATTCTATGTGAACAAAGCTTTCAAAGTTTATACAGTAGCTGGTATTTTATTTTTAGCATTGTTTAGTTGGCATATAGAAACTTTTTATAATGCTGAAATTAATAAATTTTTTGTTGAACCTGCGTACCCAACTTCTTCAACAATTTTTTATCCAATAATGGTGACCTTAATTTTAGTACAACAAATAAAAAATAAGAATATATTTTCATTATTTATCCCGACCATTGTCATGGCTATGGCGGCATTAGCGTTTCATAGTGTTACATTAGTTTGTTTTATTTTGTTATTGGCAATAGCTATTATTTTATATCAAATAACAAACTGGAAAGAAATGTCACGTAAACTTGCAGTCAGTGGAATGATTTTTACAGTTATTGTGTTTATCAGTGTTTGTGTAGGTAGTTATATCATGAATGGTGCACGTGCATTAAAATTAGTACCTAGTGCATCGAATTTTGAATATAGTTTATATTTAAATTACATGCATGATTTCTTTGTACCTGTTATTATCGCAACCATTTTTATTTTCAATAAGTTAACCAAAGAGCAAAAAATTTATTTTGTAGTGTATCCATTACTACTTATCCTGATGTTAAAAATTCCAGGACCGCGAGAAGTGATTTTTAATGCTTTATTGTTTGGTGGTAGACGTTTAGGTGATAGTGTAGTCACTTTTTCTATATTATTATTATTCGGTGCGTACATGCCAGTTATTATCATGCGTGTATGGACGTATCAACATCGTAAAAAAATATTATTACTTTTGTTTGTTGTGATGACATTATTGACATCAAATCGTATATCTTCTGTCGTTACTGGTAATTTTTCAGTTGGTCTAAATCGTTTGAATGATGCGAATAACACGCATCCAAGTTATTACCAATTGTTAAATATACTACAAACAGATGCACAGCAGCACCATAAAGAAATTACAATTTTTGCACCTCGAATGATGAATATTTATGAACCAGGTTATAAAGGTAATAAAGTGAAAGCACAATCGTTGTATTTCCAATTATCGTTTTTAAGATCATTTGATCCTACAATTAAAATATATGAGCAAAGTTATGAAAATAGTCCAGTGATTAATATAGATGAACCTGACAGACCACTTTATAGCCAAGCTGGTATTTGTTTATTTTACCAAAATGTTTCTTCAGCACCTTGGCGAACAGGCGTACCAGAATTATCACAAGAAGATTTAATTAAGCAATGCCATACACCACAATTTAATGCTGATTTCACACGATTATTAAATAAATATCAAATTAACTATATAATTGTATCCAAAAATGATGATACTTATGATTGGTATTTGAATCAACTAACATTAATTGGTGAAATTAAAGATGATAAATTTAAAGATGTTTTGAGAATATATAGTATTAATCATTAATGAATAGGAGTAAAATTGTGGAAGTAAAAAGAAGAATTCAGGAGAAGAGAATTAAAAAACGTCAAAGATATATTAGATTAAGTTTAACAAGTTTAGCTATTTTACTAATTTTTTTAATAGGTAGTTTAACTTATGGTTATATTAAAGGTAAAATGACGGATAATAAAATTGATCAGCAATTAAATATAATTGATGAACAGCAACTGATTAGAAAAAAAGTTTTTACTTTATATGATTTAGAACATAATGGTGTACTAGCGCCTACGAGTGAAGTAGAAGCTTCAGTCGTAAGATATCATCATGTTGTTAATCATTATTATAGTTTATTGTATCAAAATGCTGATAGTGTGTTTAAATCACATACTTTTGTTATTTCAGAAGATCAGCTTTATCGTACATTGACGTATTATATTGATAATAAAATGATGAAACAAGCTTATGAGGTGACACCATGGTCATTAATTTTACCAGCAAAAGATGAACTAGTGGCACAAATATTAAAACAGCATCAAACATCAAGTCTATCATCATTATTTGAAGGTATAAATGTTGATAAATTTGACAAAAAATTGTTGAATTTAGGTTATCAATTATCTTATAGTAATAATCTTTATATGACTGAACCGCAAGCTGTGTTTAAAGCAGCACCTGAAAATGAAGTTGACGAAGAAGGTGTGTTTGGTTATCGTATTCCAGCATTTTTAACAACAGATAAAGGAACATTATTAGCTGTAACAGATCAACATAAAAATGATAATTCAGATTCTGGTGACATTAATGCAATTTTAAGGCGTAGTGTAGATGATGGTACCACATGGCTAGACAATCAAATTTTGTTAGATTTATATGATAGACCTGGTAATTCTAAAAAACAAAAAATGTCTGCTTTTAATATTGATTCTGCTATGGTGCAAGATCCTGAAACTAAACGTATTTTTATAGTATATGACATGTTTCCGGAAATGGATGGTATATTAGATATTAAATCTAATGATTGGCCATATAAAGAAGTGAATGGCGAACAACGTTTAATTTTATTAGATGGTAATAATGTATATACAGTAGATAGTCAAGGGAGCGTGTATGATGCAGCTAATACACCTACAAATTATCGTGTGGTTGTTAATCCAACAGAAAAGAATTATCATGACAAAGGTGATTTGTATCAAAATGAAGTATTGGTAGGTAATATATATGCTAAAGACTCTCCATTAAGTGTAGTTAAAACATCATATGTTTGGTATCAATACAGTGATGATGATGGTCAAAATTGGTCGGCGCCTATTGATATGACAGCAGCAGTTAAACCGTCTTGGGCAGCTTTTTATGGTGTTGGTCCGGGGACAGGTATTGCTTTACAAAATGGTCGTTTAATTTTTTCAAGTTATGCAACGAACACGATAGGTGGTTTAAAAGCATCAGAGTCTACACATACTATTTATAGTGATGATCATGGTGAAACTTGGCAAAGCTCTGAAGCAATTAATGATGGTCGTTTATATAATGGCGATGTATTGTTTGCGGAAACATTGAATAATGTTGATGCACAAAATTCTGAAGGTCAGATGATTCAATTAAATAATGGTCAATTACAAATGTTTATGAGAAATAAAACAGCAAATGTCCAAATTGGAGAAAGTCAAGATAATGGTACAACTTGGTTAGATGAAATACGTGAAACGGATATTCATGAACCAGGTGTACAAATGTCAGTATTACATATTAATTATGGTGGACAAGAATATGTTTTAGTTTCTAATCCCGATGGTCAAAGAGTAGATGGCTCTGTGGGGATTGCAAAAGTATTAGAAGACAATACTTTAGAATGGGTTGGTTCAATGAGTATTCAAGAAGGTACATATGCTTATAGTTCTATCGTTCAACAAAAAAATGACGAATATGGAAATGCAATGTTTGGTATTATCTATGAGCATAGTGAACCAGGAGAAAATTTATTCTCGATTTATTATCGTAAGTTTAATTTAGATTACTTACTAAATAATGATATTACACAAAGCCAACAATTATTCTTAATAGATGAAATGAAATTAGAGAATAATCAGTATCGAATTCAATTATCAAATGGCGCAGTGATTTATTATTAACAGTAAAAAGAACTCAACATCTTATGATGCGGAGTTCTTTTTGTTATAAATGTAATTCGCTATTAGGGCGAAAATAAAAGGCCCTATAATTAAAGTGATTGCTTGTACAATTTCACCTTGTTTCAATGGATCTATAATTTGAAATAGTACAGCAATAAAGACACAAGTACAAGTTGAAATGGCTAGACCATTATTTATATAATTGCGATTAAAATATAATTCTTTTTTAGGTAAAAGTGCTTTTTTTACAAAAAATGGAAAACTCAATGCAACAATGAAATAAGGTAAAGAACGTGCAATATTTGTCATATAAGTTAATTGATTATATAGTTCTTTAAATGCCGAGTTTTGAATTGAAATAGCAATAATCACTAACATAATAACGACGGCTTGAATACATAAAGCGAATGTTGGCATATGATGTTTGTTTAATTTAGTCATACGTTGCGACCACATAGTAGCCGGTGTACCCATTAAAATACTTTTTAATGGACCGTATGAAATAGTTGATAATAAACCAAGATACGCTGTAAATAAAACAAAAGCTGTATAACGATAATAAATTTGATATAGTAATTCACTTGCTGAAGCAGATAAGCCTAATGTCGTTGCAACATGTTTTGCCATACTTCCAGTTAAACCATACATAATATTACCTAAATGTAATTGTTCAATTTCACGTAATTCATTTAAATTATTAGCCCCACTCCATAAAATGATACCACAAATATATAATGTCACAATAATTAATGTACTGATTAAAATTGCTTTTGGAAAACGACGACGACTGTCACCTGTACGATCGGCTAAGCTAGATACAGTATCTAAACCACCAAAAGCTGTAATAGCAAAAATGAAAAATGGTAATTGAGATAAGAAATCATTACTTGTGCTTTTGAAAAAACTTGGTGCATGTTGACTAATAGATAAATTTGTTAAAAATTGATCGCTATGTTGGCTAATTAAATAACTATTACTAATTAAAGATAAAATAAGTAAGCCTACCATCGCTAAACTACTGATAGTTAGTAGTGATAGAATATTTTGGAAGCCTTTTATAATAATTAATGTAATCAGTGTAACACTGAAACAAGCTAAACACGGCACTATAATATTAGTTGATATACCGAAAATAGTATCTTGTTTAGAAATATCTTTTCCAAATAATAAAATTGATAAGGGAATCCACAATTTTAAAAATAAACTAACCATCCAAGTAAAATAACTACCATACCATAATGCTGTGGTAATAAATGCAATTCTTGGAGATAATGATTCTTTTAACCAGTCATAAATTGTACCAGACTGATGAGCATAATATTTAGCATATTGAGAAACAATTAATGCATAAGGAATAAAATAACATAATGCACTAATGATAAACCAAGGTAAAGACTTAGTGCCCATCATAACAAAAGCTGTAGACATACTAGAAAAAGAATACACCGTAGTTGTAATAATTAAAATTAAAGTAATTAACGATGGCTTCTTGCTCATTTTAAAGACCTCCATTATAATAAAATATAATCGTCATAAATTTATGACTTATGCCCTAATATTATGAAATATACTATTCAAAATCAATAATATTTCTAATAAATAATAAAATAGATATTCAATTGTGACATTTCTTTGTCAAATTTAATCTTAGAAGAGGCAAACTATGAAAAAAATAAATGATTGGTTAGAGCAGCAACAACAACGATGGCAAGCTGATTTTGTAGCTGTTGCCAGACAAATTACAGATAGCAATGGATGTTTGGTTATTAAATGGACAAATGTTGTAGGTCAACAAAGTTTAGCTTATCAAAAAATAAAGTTACAAATAGGTAAAGGTTTAGCTGGTGAAATTTGGAAAACGGGACGTTGTCAAATGATGACTAATTTACAACAAAAGAAAGCAGAACTTTATAATTATCCTATAGCACGTATTGAACAGTTAGATATGGTGATGGGTGCCCCAGTGTTTCATCAGTCACAATTAATTGCCGTTGTTATACTTGGTTACCGTCATCAACAATCCTATTCATTTGAAGATTGTCAACATTTTGCAGTAGTCGCTAATGACTTAGTAGAGATATTATTGGAGGTCAAATAAATGCAATTACCTAAAATTTTTTTTGAAAAGTTAGAAGTTGCAGTGTGGATATTAGATCATCAGCATCAAGTATTAGATAAAACACAAGTTGCTGAAAAAATAGAAGCTAATTATCAAATTGATTTATCAACAATTATTGCTATTAGTCAAGGAGAAGTGAGTCCCTTTGATGATATTGCTTTACAATGTATGAGTTGTCCAATTCACGATATGATTTTTGCACAAGGGTTTCCATTAGTATTAAAAAATAATGATGGTGCACTAATTGATTTCTGGGGACAAGTGACTATTGAAGCGGATTTAATATATATTCAAATTAAAGAAAAACTATATATTAACTCATTAAATAAAAATAGATTATTATTAGAATATTTAAATGAGGTGCGTGAAAAAGAACAAAAAAGAATTGCTTTAGATTTACACGATAGTATCGCACAAAGTGTTTATAGTTTAATGTTAGAAGTAAGAAGTTTGAAATGGTTATCAGGACAACAGCAAACCTATAAAATCCAAGAAATCGATCAACATTTTTCATTAGCATTACAAGAAATTAAAGATTTGGCTCGACAATTGCGCCCGATTTCAATTGATGAAGTAGGCTTGATTTCTGCTTTAAAACAATTTATTGTCCGTCACGAAGAAATGACTGGATTTGATATTCAATTAGAGGTTGTAGGTAAAGAACCTATTTTAGCAGATCAATTTCGTATTGCTATTTATCGTGTTATTCAAGAAGCAACAACTAATGCAGTTAAATATTCAGGTATAAATACTTGTTATGTATATATTCATTTCAATGATAAAGATATGAGCGTCATTATTGAAGATCATGGTGTAGGATTTGATGTGAATTTAGAAAAAAATGGTTTTGGTTTATACAATATGCAAGAACGCATTTATGCATTAAAAGGCACAATTAATATTTCATCAATACAACAAAAAGGTACAACAATTATGATTAAAGTACCTTATCAAATAGAAGGAGATAAATATGAACTTATTAATAGCAGATGATCATGCCATGATTAGAAACGCTTTGTCATTCTTACTCAATATGCATCCTGATATGACAGTTATCGGCGATGCAGCTAGTGGAAATGAAGTTTTCATCAAAATAGAAAATTTACCAGTTGATATTGTTTTGATGGATATTAGTATGCCACCTGGTGAAAATGGTTTACAAACTACTAAACGTATTAAAGAAGCTTATCCACATATTAAAGTCATTATTTTAACGATGCATGATGAAGAAGTGTTTGTCAGAGGTGCCATTGAAGCAAAAGCAGATGGTTATATTTTAAAAAATGCAACGGACGAACATCTCATTGAATGTATTCAAGCTGTTAATGCAGGGCAATGTTATTATGATGGTTATAGTGAAAAAATGTTAGAGAGTTTTATTTTAGAAGATGAAGATCCACTATATGCCACTTTATCAAAAAGGGAAAAAGAAATTTTACCACTTATTGCTTTAGGTCATAATAATAAAGATATTGCAGAAAAATTATTTATTTCAGTAAAAACAGTAGAAGCACATAAAACGAATATTAAAAGAAAACTGAAAATGACAAATTATGCAGATTTATTACAATACAGTTTAAAACATCATTTAATTGATTATTAAAGAAGGAGAAGACTTATGAAACAAGGATTTATTTATGTATTACACGGTCGAAAAGATAGAGTAACTGAAGCGAATATGGATGTATTAGCGCGTGTATCTCAAAAAGTGACAGCCCCAACTTTAGTAGGTTATTTAGAAGGTGATCATCAAACATTAGAAATGTCGATTGAAACTTTGCAAGAGCAAGTTGATGAACTGATTTTTATTCCAGTATTATTATTTCCAGCAACACATGCTTTAGAAGATTTACCACAACGCATTGAAAAAACATTACAGACAAATAAACTATTTAAAATTGCTCCAACACTAGCGACATCTAAAGCAATCATTGATTTTTATGTTATGCAAACTAAAGTAGCATTACAATCTCATCCGAATTATAATACATTAATTATTGCACACGGTACACCACATTATGATTTGCCACATCAACAATTAATAGAGATTTGTCAAAAAATTTCAGAACAAGTACCATGCCAAGTGTTTGGTGCAAATCATCATGGTAAGCATACGTATCAAGAATTTCTAGCAGAATATGAAGCGCCATTAATTATTCAACCTTTATTTTTAACTAATGGTTACTTGGTTAATAAAATCAATCGTAATATTCAACAACTTCGTGGCATGAAGGAAGATATATATCTATCAAGTTTAGAAGGTAGCGAGGCTTTATATTTAGCAATTTTAGAAAGGATGTCTGAATATGTATCCGATCATGTTGAACATTAGTCAATTTAATATTATTGTGATAGGTGGTGGCAAAATTGCTACGCGTAAAGTACAAAACTTGTTAGATTGTGGTGCACAATACATAACGATTGTTTCAGATCAGCTAACGCCACAATTACAAAATTTAGTTAATCAACATCAATTAACATGGCAAGCTAGAGTATATCAGCAAGGAGATATTGCAGGCTTTCATATGGTATTACTTTGTACAAATCAAATAACAGTTAATCAACAAATTGCCCAAGAAATTAAACAAGAACAATTATTTAATGATGCCACAAACAAAGAAAATAGTAATTTTTTTAATATGCCGTATTTTAATATACCAGAAGGGATCGTTGCCGTGTCGACATTTGGACAAAAATGCACAACTTCTAAAAGAATTCGTAATCAATTACAAGAAATATTAACTAATATGCATTAAATAAATTCTTTAAGAACGAGAGGACTTAATATTAGGATGTTCAACATCTTAAACATTAAGCCTTTTTTATTGAGGTGATTTAATAAATTTGTATAAAATGTGAACGTTTAACTTATATCATAGGGGATACCCTAATATCACTTTTTAGTCAGCTTATCGTACAATTTAACTACGATAAAAATAAGAAGAGGTGTACTTATGAAAGAACGTTTAGTAGTTATTGGTAATGGTATGGCAGGTGTGCGTACAGTAGAGGAAATCTTAGAACTAGATTCACAACGTTATGACATTACAATTATCGGTAAAGAAGCTTATCCGAATTATAATCGTATTATGTTATCAAATATTTTACAAGCTAAAATGACAGTCGAAGAAGCGATTACGAATCCTTACGAATGGTATGATGAAAATAATATTACTTTAATTAATCACGATCCAGTCGAACAGATAGATAAAGCCAATAAATTAGTGACAACGACATCAGGTAAAATAATTAATTATGATAAATTATTAATTGCTACAGGGTCGCATCCGTTTATTTTACCAGTACCGGGTGCTGATAAAGAAGGCGTTATTCCATTTAGAACAATTGATGATACTGATTTAATGTTAGAAGCAACAAAACAATATAAAAAAGCAGTTGTTATCGGTGGTGGTTTATTAGGATTAGAAGCCGCTAAAGGTTTACAAGTTCAAGGTATGGATGTAACAGTTGTTCATTTAGCACCATGGTTAATGGAAGCACAATTAGATGAAAAAGCAGGTCAATTATTACAACAAGAATTAGAATCTCAAGGCTTAAAATTTTTAATTGGTTATCAAACAACTGAAGTGTTAGGTGATGATCATGTAACAGGATTGAAATTCAGCAATGGCGAAACAATTGACACAGATATTGTTGTGATGTCAATAGGTATTAGACCAGCAGCGGAGTTAGGACGTGCTATTGGTTTAGAAGTCAATCGTGGTATTGTTGTTAATGGTTTTTTAGAAACAAGTGAACCTGATATTTATGCAGTAGGAGAATGTGTAGAGTTTGAAGGTACTTGTTATGGTTTAGTAGCACCATTATTTGAACAAGGAAAAGTGTTAGCACAAGTCTTAACAAAACAAGATAATGTGAAACCTTATGAAGGTTCATTAACATTTACATCATTAAAAGTATCTGGTGCGGAATTATATTCAGCTGGGAATATTACTAATGTAGAAGGTTTAGATAGTATTGAAGCATTCGATAGTGTAGCTAAACATTATAAAAAAATCTATCTAAAAGATGATAAAATTCAAGGTATCGTGTTATATGGTGACACAGATGATGGTAGCCGTTATTTCAATATGATGAAAAAAGGTACGCCTATTGATGATTTACAAAACATTTCAGTATTAAGCGTCATTGGGGAAGCATCAGCAGGTGCAGAAGATGTGTTAAATTGGGATGATGAAGAAATTGTTTGTGGTTGTAATGGTGTTAGCAAAGGAAAAATTTTACATGCCATTCGTATGCAAGGTTTAACAAATGTTGCAGAAGTTGGAAAAGTAACAAAAGCAGGAACATCATGTGGTAAATGTAAATGTGAAGTACAAGTTTTATTAGAAGCAGAATTAGGTGATAGCGTGACAGTCGCTACAGGTATTTGTAGCTGTACAGATTTAGATCGTGATCAAATTATGGCTGAGATTCAATCACAACATTTAACTCATTCAAGCGAAGTATTCGAAAAATTAAACTGGAAAAATCCTGAAGGATGTTCAAAATGTCGTCCAGCAATTAATTATTATTTAAATGTGGTGTGGCCAGCGGAACATGAAGATGAACGTGCATCACGTGTAGTAAATGAACGTATGCATGCGAATATTCAAAAAGATGGTAAGTTTTCTGTTATTCCAAGAATGCGTGGTGGACAAACAAATCCACAACAATTAATTAAAATTGCCCAAGTTGCTGAAAAATATAATGTACCATTAATTAAGATTACAGGGTCACAACGTATTGGATTATACGGTGTTAAAAAACAAGATTTAACAAAAGTATGGGACGAATTAGATATGATTTCAGCGCAAGCTTATGCTAAAGCATTTCGTTCGGTAAAAACTTGTGTCGGTCAACAATTTTGTCGTTACGGTACACAAGATACAATGCGTTTAGGTGTTCGTTTAGAAGAAACATTTGAATTTATTGATACACCACATAAATTTAAAGTAGGGGTATCTGGTTGTCCGAGAAGTTGTGTAGAATCAGCAGTAAAAGATTTTGGTATTGTAGGTGTTGAAAATGGTTTCCAAGTTTTAGTTGGTGGTAATGGTGGTACTGATTTAGTAGAAGCACAATTATTAACTTTAGCTGAAACAGAAGAAGAAGTCATTGATATTTGTGGTGCATTTATTCAATACTATCGTGAAACAGGTATTTATGCAGAACGTACAGCACCATGGTTAGAACGTTTAGGGTTTGAACATGTTCAATCTGTACTAATGGATAAAGCTAAACGTCAAGAATTATGGGAACGTTTGAATATTGCAATAGAAGCTAAAGGTAAAAAGAATCCTTGGCAATCAATTTCTAACAATGTTGATTTACGTGAAAAAATGTATACGATTGATAATCCAGAAAATCCAAATCGTCAGTTAGAACCTAGTGTATAATCTAGAAAGGAAGAGTGAGTAAATTGACAAAAGTATTAGTAACACAAGTCTCTAAGTTAATTCCACAAGTGGGACGCTTAGTGCAGATAGAAGATAAACAAATTGCTGTTTTTCAATTAACAGATGGACGTGTTTTTGCAATTGATGATATTTGTCCGCTAACTCAAGGACCAGTTTTAGAAAGTATTGTTGCAGGTGAGTATTTGTATGAACCAATGCGTGATTATAAAATTTCATTAGTAACAGGTCAAATTGAAGATACAGAAGATGCTTACATGACAGTGTATCCAGTAGAAGTTGTAGCAGACGATATTTATATTGAGGTATAAACGATGATTTCATTTGTAGGTGCAGGGCCAGGTGATATTGAATTATTAACAATTAAGGGTCAACGCAGATTAGCACAAGCACAAGTGGTGATTTATGATCGTTTAGTCAATCCTTTGTTATTATTTCATTGTTCAGCAGAATGTGAGTTTATCTATGTTGGTAAGACACCTTATCAATCTACGGTATCACAAGATAAAATTAATCAAATTATTCTTGAACAGGCACAAAAATATGATCGTGTAGTAAGATTAAAAGGAGGAGATCCTGAAATCTTCGGCAGATTAATTGAAGAATTAGAAGCGGTAAGTAATGCTGAATTATCTTTTGAAATTGTACCAGGTATTACATCAGCAAGTGCGAGTGCTGCCTATAATGGCATGCCCTTAACAGAACGTGGTGTTTCACGTTCTGTCACTTTTACTACTGGCAATTTTCAAGAAAATGTATCAGGAACATTTCCATATTTAATGAAAGAGCAAACTATTTGTTTATATATGGGAATAGAAGCATTACCTAAATTTATAGATTATTTATTGACAAATGGTGTTAATGATACTAAACCAATTGCCGTTATTCATTGGGGAACTTGGGGACGCCAACAAAAAATTATTGGTACTTTGGCAACGATTATACAACAAATCAATCAAACGACGATAGAAAATCCTTCTATGATTATTATTGGTGATATTGTATTAAATCAAGATAAGTACAGTTGGTTTGATAAATTAGAACATTTTGGACAATCTATTTTATTTGTATCAACAGAAAAGCCAAATATGGACCAACTAATTGCTTACACAAGTCAAGGTGCTGAAGTATGGTGGCATCAAGTTGGTGAAAAACGTGATAAACGATTTGATGATATTAGTCAACGTATTTTAAATCAGCAAAACTTTAAAACTATTATTTATTTAGATAGTCAATCACAAAGATTATTTGAAAAAATTTATGCATAATGTGATAATTAAGATAAGTGAAATAGAGTAACTTATCTTAATTATTTTATCTATGAGGAGCTTATGAAAATATTAAAAGTCGGGACACGTACTAGTCCATTAGCATTAAAACAAACAGAATTAGTTATTAATCAATTATTAGCAATACAACCTGATTTAAAATTTGAAATTTTAGGTATATCAACTAAAGGTGATCGTTTAATTAATGCCAAACTTTCTGAAATTGGTGGTAAAGGTGTCTTTGTTAAAGAAGTTGAATATGCATTACTAGAAGAAAAAATAGATTTTGCTGTTCATAGTTTAAAAGATATGCCAGCTATTTTACATCCAAATTTAATACTTGCAGCAACACCGAAACGTGCGACAGTAAATGATTGTTTGATTTTACAAAAAGATAGCCATGTTAAAAATAATTTAGTTATTGGAACAAGTAGCCTTCGACGTGTTAAACAATTGTCATTACTTTATCCGCATTGGCAATTTGTAGATATTAGAGGCAAAATTGAAACACGTCTTGATAAGATGGTAACACAACATTTAGATGGTATTGTACTAGCGTTTGCAGGTATAGAACGTATGGCTTATCAGTCCAAATTACCTCAATATCAATTATTAGATACAACAGCTTGTGTACCTGCAGTTGGGCAAGCTATTTTAGGTGTAGAATGTCGCAAAGATAATCAAGCATTAATTGATTTATTAAGTCAAATTAATGATGATTTGACTTGGCAATCGGCACTAGCTGAAAGACAATTTTTAGCTGCAATGAATGGTAATTGTGACATTCCACTAGGTGCATATAGTTACTATCAAAATAATCAATGGTACTTTCATGCTTTTTTAGCAAAAAATAATCAAGATAGTGGTCGACACCTTAGTTTATCAGGTCAAGATGTTCAGCAATTAGCAATACAAGCAGCAAAGGATTTATTAAATGACTAAAACAATTTTATTAACTAGACCGAGACAATACAATGAGCAAGATGCAGTTTTTTTTCAACAATTAGGTTATCAATGTTTACAATTACCATTAGTTACTATTCAAGAAAAAGTGTTAACAAAGCAGCAACAACAAATGATTCAACAAGCCGATTGGTTATTGTTTACTAGTCAAGCTACCATTAAAATAATGGCACCGTATATTCAAAAGCATAGTCGTATTGCAACAGTAGGGCGTAAAACTGCGCAACAATTACAACAATTAGGATTTAAAGTAGATTTTATTAGTGAAGTAGAAACTAAAGTGTCAATGATGCAAGCATGGTTGAAATTACACCCACAAGGATTGGTTGTTTATGGTAAAAGTCAATTAGCAGACGATTATATTGCACAACAATTAAAACAACACAATCTTAATTTTTATGAATTTATTGCGTATGATAATGTGATGAATAAAGAAAGACAAAAAGAATTAATTCATTTACTGAGAGCAAACAAGATTGATACAGTGTATTTTGCGAGTCCTTCTGCTTGGCAAAGATTTTATCAAGTTTATCAGTATGTGCCAATATCTTTGAATTTTATTGCATTAGGTGTTACGACACAACAGTGTATTAGTAAATCTGGTTATACATCAAAATTAAAACAAGATTTATCTGTATCATTTTTATGAATACAGATAATAGCTTAAAAAGATATTTTATAGATAATATATAAAATAAAAGGATAATAAGTAAAGTTTAATTCGCTGGTACAGCTATCTGTATTATAATAATTTTACTAAAAAAATTCACAATTTAGTTATGTAGCGTTTAGTTAGATGTTTTATAATATATGTATAAAACAAAACGTTTTCAATATTTAAATATAATAATTTTTCAAACTAAAGGAGAAAAAACATGGTTATTGAAATGTCAGTAGAAAAAAAATCATTTGTCGGAGGTCGTTGGGAAGAAACAATCGATGTACTAGATTTTATTGTAAATAACTATACAGAATATACAGGTGATGATAGTTTCTTAGAAGGTCCAACATCAGCTGTACAACAATTAGTAGAGAAGTTTAATGATTTAATGACACAAGAGCGTGAAGCTGGTGGGACATTAGATATGGATACTGAAATTGTCTCAACAATTTTATCTCATCAACCAGGTTATATTGATAAAAACTTGGAGAAAATTGTTGGATTACAAACAGATCAACCATTAAAACGTGCCTTAATGCCATTTGGTGGAATTAATGTAGCTTATAAAGCTTGTGAAGCTTACGGTTATAAAGTTACAGATGAAGTCGTTAAAATTTTTACAGATTTCCGTAAAACACACAATCAAGGTGTATTTGATGTTTATACACCTGAAATGAGAACAATTCGTAAAGCTGGTATTTTAACAGGTTTACCAGATGCTTATGGCCGTGGTCGTATTATTGGTGATTATCGTCGTGTGGCTTTATATGGTGTAAATCGTTTAATTCAAGAAAAACAAAAAGATTTATTAAATATTGGTGCTGATGGTGTCATGTCAGAAGAAGTGATTCGTTTAAGAGAAGAAGTATCTGAACAAATTCGTGCTTTACAAGAATTAAAACAATTAGGTGAGATGCACGGTTATGATATTTCAGAAGCGGCACAAAATGCACATGAAGCTGTTCAATGGTTATATTTCGGTTATTTAGCAGCAATTAAACAACAAAATGGTGCAGCCATGTCAATTGGTAATATCGCAACTTTCTTAGATATTTTCATTCAACGTGATTTAGAAGACGGTACTTTGACAGAACAAGATGCGCAAGAATTAATTGATAATTTAGTATTAAAATTACGTCTAGTGAAATTTGCACGTACACCTGAATATAATCAATTATTTTCAGGAGATCCAATTTGGGCAACATTAGTTGTTGGTGAAATGTTAGATACAGAAAAATCATTAGTGACAAAAACTGATTTCCGTTTAATTCATACATTAGACAATATGGGGAATTCACCAGAACCTAATTTAACAATCTTATGGAGTCATAAATTACCACGTGGCTTTAGAGAATTTTGTGCGAAATCTTCTATTAATCATTCAGCTGTACAATATGAATCAGATGAATTATTAGCAGATTATTTACAAACACCAGATAAATCAATTGCATGTTGTGTATCAGGTATGACGACAGGTAAGCAAATGCAATTCTTTGGTGCACGTGCGAATTTAGCAAAAGCATTGTTATATACAATTAATGGTGGTATTGATGAAAAACTAAAAATTCAAGTAGGTCCAAAAATTCCGATGATGACTGATGAAATTCTTGATTATGATAAAGTGTGGAAAGAATTTGATGGTTTAATGGAATGGTTATGTAAAGCTTATATTAATGTATTAAATATTATTCATTACATGCATGATAAATATAGTTATGAAAGTTTAGAGATGGCATTGCATGACACAGATGTTCGTCGTACAATGGCAACAGGTATTGCTGGATTCTCAGTTGCGGTAGATTCATTATCGGCTATTAAATATGCTAAAGTAAAACCAGTTCGTGATGAAGATGGTATTGCTATTGATTTTGAAATTGAAGGAGATTTTCCTAAATTTGGTAATAATGATGATCGTGCTGATGCAATTGCTATTGAATTATTACAAGCCTTTATGAATAAACTACGTAAACATCCAACATATCGTGCAGATGAAACAACAACATCAATTTTAACGATTACTTCTAATGTAGTTTATGGTAAGAAAACAGGGTCAACACCAGATGGACGTAAAGCAGGCGAACCATTTTCTCCAGGGGCAAATCCGATGAATGGTCGTGATTCTCATGGTGCTTTGGCATGCTTAAGCTCAGTTGCTAAATTACCATTTGACGATGCACGCGATGGTATTAGTTTAACAGCTGCATTTACACCAACTTCATTAGGTAAAACAGAACAAGATCGTATCAACACTTTAGTAGCTATGATGGATGGTTACTTTATGAAAGGTGGTTTCCATTTAAATACGAATGTATTTAATAAAGAAACATTATTAAAAGTCATTGAAAGTCCACAAGATTATCCAAACTTTACGATACGTGTATCGGGTTATGCAGTACGTTTAATTAGTTTAACACCAGAACAACAACGTGATGTATTAAGTCGTACGATGCACGAAATGATGTAATTAATGAAGGACTAGGGTAAAACCTAGTCCTATTTTAATGGCGTAGTTTATTAAAAATTGATAAAATATAAGTTAATGAAAGGAAGTGATAGTATGGCAACAACAGGTTTAGTTCATTCTATGGAATCATTTGGTAATGTAGATGGACCAGGTATTCGATATGTTATTTTTTTACAAGGCTGTTTATTACGTTGTAAATATTGTCATAATCCAGATACGTGGCGATTAACTAATCCAGATGCGCAAGAAAAAACAACAGATGAAATTGTAACAGAAGTTTTAAAATATCGTGAATTCTTTGATGCTTCTGGTGGTGGTGTAACAGTTAGTGGTGGAGAACCACTATTACAATTAGATTTTGTTTTAGAATTATTTACTAAATTAAAAGCACATGGAATCAATACTTGTGTAGATACTTGTGGTGGATTTTATCAGCCAAATAATGAAGTAATGAATGATAAATTACAACAGTTATTACAAGTTGCTGATTTATTTTTATGTGATGTAAAAGAAATTGACGATATAAAACATAAAGCATTAACGAGTGTACATAATGGTCATATTTTAAAATTTATTCGCTTTTTAAGTGATAATGGTGCACATATGTGGATACGCCACGTATTAGTACCACAACATACTGATTTTGATGAAGATTTAAAAGCATTGCGTGCGTTTATTGACACATTAAATAATGTAGAACGTGTGGAAGTTTTACCTTATCATGATATGGGTGTTTATAAATGGCAACAATTAGGGTTGGATTACCAATTACACGATATAGAGCCACCTACTAAAGCACGTATTGATAATGCTGTGAGTATTTTAAAAGCAAGAGCATAATATAAATGGATGAGATGTCTCTCATCCTTATTTTATTTTTTTAATGAGTCATTATTCTTTTTATGTTATACTATTTAAGAAATTTATTAGTAAAGGAGCGTATTCATGTGGCGATATTAGAATGGTTACAAGCATTGTCTATTAAAGAAATTTTAGTCAATTTACTTGATATTTTTTTAGTATGGATTTTAATTTATAAATTAATTTCAATTACTAAAGGTACGCGTGCAATGCAACTCATTCGAGGTATTTTTCTAATATTTATTTTCCGAGTGATTAGTCAATTAATTGGGCTAGAAACGTTAACTTGGTTATTTAATCAAGTTATGACTTGGGGTGTATTAGGTATTATTATTATATTCCAACCAGAATTAAGAAGAGCATTGGAACAACTAGGTAGAGGAACATTAATTAATTTTTTCTTTACAAAACGTTATGTTGATGAAAATAGTGAGCAAATTGAACAATCGATTGAAGCCATTGTTGAAGCAATGGTGCATATGTCTAAAAGACGCATAGGTGCACTACTATCGATTGAAAGAAATACAGGGCTAAAAGAATTTACAGAACAAGCCATTGAATTAGATGCCAAAATAAGTAAAGCCTTATTGATAAATATGTTTATTCCTAATACACCATTACATGATGGTGCTGTTATTATTCAAAATAATAGAGTTGCTTATGCTGCGGCCTATTTTCCATTGAGTGATAATCCTTATATTAGTAAAGAACTAGGAACACGCCATCGTGCAGCATTGGGTATTTCAGAAATTACAGATGCTTTAACTTTAACAGTTTCTGAAGAAACAGGTGCGATGTCAATGTCATTAGGTGGTAAACTTTATCGTCACTTAGAAGAAGAAAAACTAAGAGAATTACTACAGCACAATTGGTTAGAAGAAAATACCTTACAATTAAAAACACTATTTGTAAAGGATGGTGTCAAAGATGGAAAATAAATGGATTTTACGTATTTTAGCATTAGGGTTGACTTTAATTATGTTTTTCTCAATTAATCAAAATGCACAAAACTATGTAACGAATAGTTTATTTAGTACAAAACAAACACAAGTTATTAAAAATGTACCAGTTAAATTGATTTATGATAAAGATAATTTATATGTTATAGGTGTACCTGAAACTGTAGATGTCACGATTTCAGGACCAAATAGTTTAGTGAAAAAAGAAGTTAGTCAACGCAATTTAGTAGCAGTATTAGATTTGTCTGAAGTAGAAATAGGTAAAGATATTAAAGTTATTCCTAAAATTTCAGGTTTAGCTGAAAGTATTACTTCATCAATATCACCTAAAGAAGTTGTTGTGTCCCTTGATAAAAAAGAAACAGCTACTTTTAATGTAGAATATGTCATTAATGATTCACGCTTTGCTGACGGTTACGAGTTACAAAGTACAAAAATCAATCCACAGCAAGTAGTGATTTCGGGGCCTTCAAAAGAAATGAAACGTATTGCTTATGTAAAAGCAACAACTTTACCAGTAACTAAATTAACACATACAACGACTGAAACTGCTATAGTAGAAGCTTATGATAATAATTTAAATAAAATTGAAGATATTGATATTGAAACAAAAGGTGTTGATATTACAATGAATATTATACCGATAGAAAAAGAAATTCCTTTAGTGCTTAAACCATTAGGTAATGTGAAAGCAAATTATACTTTAGAAGGTATGATACCTAGTCAGAGTACGATTCGTGTACGTGCTAAAACACATGCTGAACTTGATGAAATAACACAATTGGAAGTACCAGTAGAGATTAATGAACTTGACAAAACTACTGTAAAGAAAGTAAGATTAGTCACGCCAGAGCAAGCAGTAGGTTTAAGTCGTGAAGAAATTAATATAGAAATTAAAATAAAACCAGTAACATCTAGATAATATATATTTAAGGAGAGAAATAATGGGTAAATATTTTGGAACAGATGGCGTAAGAGGTGTAGCTAATACTGAATTAACTGCTGAATTAGCATTTAAACTAGGACGTTTCGGCGGTTATGTTGTGACAAAAGGTGCCACACGTCCACGAGTACTTGTAGGACGTGACACACGTGTATCTGGAGATATGTTAGAAGCAGCATTAGTTGCTGGTTTGTTATCAACAGGAACAGAAGTCATGTTATTAGGTGTAATTTCAACGCCTGGTGTTGCCTACTTAACAAGAATATTAGATGCGCAAGCAGGTGTGATGATTTCAGCATCGCATAATCCAGTAATAGATAATGGTATTAAATTTTTCGGTGCAGATGGTTTCAAATTAACAGATGATATTGAACAAGAAATTGAACAATTATTAGAATCTAATGAAGATACTTTACCACGTCCTGTAGCAGAACATATCGGTCAAAGTTCTTATTTTAAAGCAGGAGTACAAAAATATATTCAATATTTAAAAACAACAATTGATGGGGATTTATCAGGACTTAATATTGCATTAGATGGTGCTAATGGTTCTACACATAGTATTGCACCTTATTTATTTGGTGATTTAGAAGCTAATATTACAACAATCGGTTGTCATCCAGATGGATTTAATATTAATACTGATGTAGGTTCAACACATCCTGAAAAATTAGCGCAACATGTTTTAGAAACAAATGCTGATATGGGATTTGCTTTTGACGGTGATGGTGATCGTGTAATTGCTGTTGATGAAAAAGGTCAAATTGTTGATGGTGATCGCATTATGTATATTTTAGCTAAATATTTTGCGAAAGAAGGGCGTTTAAATCATAATACAGTCGTATCAACAGTTATGAGTAACTTAGGTTTTTATAAAGCAATTGAAGCAGAAGAGTTAAAATCAATTGCTACTGCTGTAGGTGATCGTTACGTAGTTGAAGCGATGCGTGAACATGATTACAATTTAGGTGGTGAACAATCAGGACATATTGTTATTATGGATTATAATACAACAGGTGATGGTTTGTTGACAGCTATTCAATTAGCATATATTGTTAAAAATTCAGGTAAAACTTTAAGTGAATTAGCTAATGAGATGCCACAATTTCCACAACGTTTAGTTAATATTCGTGTTACTGATAAGCATGCTGTAGAACAACAACCTGCTGTCTCAGCAATCATTGCTGAAGTTGAACAGCAAATGAATGGTGAAGGGCGTGTACTTGTTAGACCATCAGGAACAGAACCATTAGTACGTGTAATGGTAGAAGCGGCAACGGATGATTTAGCGGATCAATATGTAAATGCTATTGCAGAAGTTGTACAAAGAGAAATGGGATTAAATTAAAAACAATATAGCAAGAAGTTAATTACTTCTTGCTATATTGTTTTTTCTTGTGACGTAAATCTTTAAAGAAATTTTTGAGAATTAATTGACAATCGTCACTTTCAACATCACTAATAATATGACATTGATGATTGAAATTTGGTTCATTAAGTAAATTCATTAAACTATGAACGCAACCACCTTTGTGATCACGTGTGCCGTAAACAACTACTGGTATTCTACTCATTACAATCGCACCACTACACATCACACAAGGTTCAACGGTTGTATATAATATTGTATTTTCAAGTCGCCATGATTTTAAATGAGCACAGGCTTGTTGAATGGCTAATAGTTCAGCGTGAGTTACAGCATTTTGGCTTGTTTCTCGCAAATTATGTGCACGTGCAATAATTTGATTGTCATGAACAATAATTGCACCAATAGGTACTTCTCCAAGATCATAAGCTTTTTGTGCTTCAAGTAAAGCTTGTTGCATATAATATTGATGCGTCATATAATTAAGTCCTTCCAAATATAATCGCTAGTTAAAGAATATTTTACTGTAAAAGTATAACATATATTTTAATAAAATTGACGTTAATTTTGTTCCAATATGGATAATGTGGTATCATATATCATAATAGTCATTAACAGTCAATGACATAGATAAAATATATAAAACATTTATATAGAAAGGGAAGTCGCATGGCTCATTACACTATACCGCAAGATGCCATCATCACTGTCGCCGGTGTTGTTGGTGTTGGAAAATCTACTTTTACTACTGCTTTAGCACAAAAACTAAAGTTTCAACCCTCCCTAGAAAAAGTACAAGATAATCCTTATTTTGAAAGATATTATCAAGATTTTGAACGTTGGAGTTTTAATTTTCAAATTGCCTGTTTAGTTGATCGTTTTAAAGAACAAAAAAGAATGTTTGAGCAACCAGGTGGTTTTGTACAAGACCGATCAATTTATGAAGATGTAAATATTTTTGCTAAAATGCATTATGATAATCAAGCAATGACACAAGCAGATTATCAAACAATTTACAATTTATTTGAAGTAATGGTATTAACGCCACATTTTCCTAAAGCAGATATTTTAATTTATTTACAATGTGATTTGGACGAAATGCTAGCACGTATTCGACAACGTGGACGATTAATGGAATTAGAAACCGATATGTCTTATTGGAAGGATTTACATCAACGTTATGAACAATGGATCAATCAGTTTACAGGATGTCCCGTTATTCGTATTAATATTAATGAATATGATATTAAACAAAGTCCAGATACACTAGACCCTATTATCGATAAAATTGCACAAAAAATAGAAAGAAAATAATCATGGATAATTTAATTAATCAATTTAAAGAAGCTTGTCAAACAGAAACATTTGTTTCAGGTATTTTTTCTTCACCTAAACAAAAATCAAATGATTTAAAAAAAGTAAAAATAAAACCAGTAATGATTAAAAATCAATATCATCTACAATTAGAATATCACTATATGCGTATCATTAAGCATGATAATATTTTACCTACGCAATTAGTAAAGTATTTACCCTCATTAATCGAACAATTTAAACAATTACAATGTCAAACAACAACGCATCAATGGCATGTACAAATATCTAAGAAAAATAAAATTTTATTTAAAAGTAAAGCATCAGCTCATCAGCCAGCTCAATTGTCACATAATCGACAAAAACAATACTTATTACAAGAAGGTCACATCTATCCGTTTTTAGTTGAATTAGGTGTGCAAACGAATGATGGTAAAATTAAACAAGCTAAATATGATAAATTCAAACAAATTAATCGTTTTTTAGAATTTGTTGCAGATAGTTTACATTATTTACCAAAAGATCGACCTTTAAAAATTATTGATTTTGGGTCGGGTAAATCTTATCTTACGTTTGCGCTTTATCATTTTTTAAGTATTGAGCAAAAATTAAATGTTCATATTATTGGATTAGATTTAAAAAAAGAAGTGATTGAATATTGCCAAACACTTGCTAAAAAATTAAATTATACGCAACTTAATTTTCAAGTAGGTGATATTAATGACTATCAAGATGTTCAACAAATAGATATGGTAATTACACTACATGCTTGTGATATTGCTACAGATATGGCCTTATCAAAAGCGGTGAATTGGCAAGCCAAAGTTATTTTAAGTGTACCTTGTTGTCATCATGAATTAAATCAGCAAATTGCTAGTGATATTTTATCACCTATGTTAAATTACGGTTTAATTCAAGAGCGTTTTGCTGCATTGGCAACAGATACAATGCGTGCTGAATTATTAAGTTTTGTAGGTTATGAAACGCAAATTGTTGAATTTATCGACAGTACTTATACACCTAAAAATCTAATGATTCGTGCTTTTTATACACAGTATCAACCATCACTTCAAAGAATACAGGCCTATCAACAATTAAGAGATAGTTTACAGGCACAACCGTATTTAGAAAAACAATTAGCAGAGTATTTAAAACAATACGACATTTAATTAATAGAAGTCGTTTTTCTTTACAAGTGAAATTGACTTAGCTAGAATGGAAACAATTCACTTTCTTTTTGTAAGTATCGTAATAAAAATTTAATATATAGATGCAATAGCTTAACGATGAGATTGAGATTACATTTTAAAATTGTCAAGTCTTGATTTTTAATTTTTTAAGTTTACAATTAGAAAATAAGTGTTGAGGGAGGAATAAAAATGAAAGTGATATATTACACTTTAACTGGTAATATTAGACGTTTTATTAATAGTTGTCAGTTAGATGATGCTGAAGAATTACTAGATGAAGCAGCAGATAAAATAATCACCACACCTTTTATTTTAGTCACGTCAACAATAGGATTTGGAGAAGTTCCGGAAGTTGTTAAAAATTTTTTGGCACTAAATTATCGTAATTTAGTTGCTGTAGCAGCAAGTGGTAATAAAAATTGGGGTGCAAATTTTGCCTTAGCAGGTGAACATATTAGTAATCAATATAATGTACCACTTATTATGAAATTTGAACTACACGGTACCGATCAAGACAGAATAAATTTTAAACAGAAAGTAGGAGAAATCGATGTCATCTACAATAAATAGAAATCATATCGAATTAAATAATGAAGTTAAAAAACGTAGAGCAGATGGCTTTTACGATCTTGATAAAGACCAAGAAGCCTTAGAAGTTTACTTGGCAGAAGTTGACTCAAAAACAGTGAAGTTCACTTCTAATTTAGAACGACTACATTATTTAGTAGATCACACATTTTACTACGATATTTTCGCAGAATATCAACCGCACGAATTAGAAGAATTATTGGACTATGCAGACAGTTTTAATTTTAAATTTGCTTCATATATGGCTGCAAGTAAGTTTTATAGAGATTATGCTTTAAAAACTAATGATAAAACACAATTTTTAGAAAACTATGCACAACATGTTGTTATCGTAGCATTGTATTTAGCAAGCGGTAATGTTATGAATGCTAAACGTTATATTGCTTCAATGATGGAACAACGTTATCAACCAGCCACACCAACATTTTTAAATGCAGGTCGTGCAAGACGTGGTGAAATGGTTTCTTGCTTTTTATTAGAAGTAGATGACAGTTTAAACTCAATTAATTATATTGATTCAACAGCTAAACAATTATCTAAAATTGGTGGCGGTGTTGCAATTAATTTATCAAAATTACGTGCACGTGGTGAAGCAATCAAAGGTGTTGAAGGTGTGGCTAAAGGGGTTTTACCTGTAGCGAAATCACTTGAAGGTGGCTTTGCTTATGCTGACCAATTAGGTCAACGTCCAGGTGCAGGCGCAGTTTACTTAAATATTTTTCATTATGATGTACCAGAATTTTTAGATACTAAAAAAGTTAATGCAGACGAAGATTTACGTTTACCAACTATTTCAACTGGTTTAATTGTACCATCAAAATTTTTCGACTTAGCTAAAAATAATGAAGCTATGTATATGTTTGCACCACATACAGTCGAAAAAGCTTATGGTGTTACATTAGATGAAATTGATTTAGATAAGTATTATGATGATATGGTGGCGAATCCAAATATTATTAAGCGTCAAACAAGTGCTAGAGATTTATTAAATCATATTGCTCAAACGCAATTACAATCAGGTTACCCGTATATTGTTTTTAAAGATAATGCTAATCAACAACATGCTTTAGGTAATATCGGTACAATTAAGATGAGTAATTTATGTACAGAAATTTTCCAATTACAAGAAACTTCTATTATTAACGATTACGGCGTTGGTGATACTATTAAACGTGATATTTCATGTAATTTAGGTTCTTTGAATATTGCTAATGTGATGGCAAAGAAAGCAATGCAAGATTCTGTTCACGTAGGTATTGAAGCTTTAACTGTTGTATCAGATAAAACAGCCATTGCCAATGCACCAGGTGTACGTAAAGCTAATGAAGAATTACATTCAGTAGGTTTAGGTGCTATGAACTTGCATGGTTATTTAGCTAAAAATCAAATTCAATATGAATCAGAAGAAGCAAAAGATTTTGCTAATGTTTTCTTTATGATGTTAAACTTTTACTCAATTGAAAAATCAATGTTATTAGCTAAAGAGCGTCAAATTACATTTAAAGACTTTGAAAAATCAGATTATGCAACAGGACAATATTTTAATAAATATATTGAAAAAGAAGTCATGCCACAATCAGAGAAAGTAGCTCAATTATTTGAAGGTATGCCTATACCGACAGCACAAGATTGGGCAAACTTATGTGAGCAAGTTAAACAATATGGTTTATATCATGCCTATCGTTTAGCTATTGCCCCAACTCAAAGTATTTCTTATGTACAAAATGCAACATCTAGTGTCATGCCAATTGTTGATTTAATTGAAAGACGTACTTACGGTAATGCTGAAACAATTTACCCAATGCCTTTCTTAGCACCAGAAACAATGTGGTTCTATAAGTCAGCGTTTAATATTGACCAAATGAAATTGATTGATTTAGTGGCAACGATTCAACAGCATATTGACCAAGGTATTTCAACAATTCTTTATGTCAATTCAAATATTACAACACGTGAATTAGCAAGATTATATGTTTATGCACATCATAAAGGATTGAAATCATTGTATTATACACGTAATAAATTATTATCAGTTGAAGAATGTACAAGTTGTGCAGTATAAAAAAGAAGCGAGGTAGTTATCTCGCTTCTTTTATATATATTCAATTAGTTTGTCTACAAAACGACTTAAAAATTGTTCATCTTCTTTTGAAAAACGAGCTAATTGAGGTGAATCAATATCTAAAACACCTAATAATTGATGATCTTTAACTAAAGGTAACACAATTTCTGAACGAGTTTGGCTATCACAAGCAATGTGTCCAAAAAATTGTTGCACATCATCAACACGTTGAATTTCAAGTTTACTGGCGGCAGTACCACAGACACCACGACCTAATGGAATACGTACGCAAGCAGGTAAGCCTTGAAAAGGTCCCAACACTAATTGTTGAGCTGGTTCATCCATTAAATAAAAACCTACCCAATTAATATCAGTTAAAAAGAAATTTAATAGTGCACTAGCATTACTAAGATTGGCAATTAAATTACTTTCATCACTACATAATGCTGCTAATTGATCAAGAACTAATTGATGTTGCTCAGAAATACTACCTGTATAGTTAGTAGCGTCAAACATATTATCACTCCTAAATTTAATTATAGTCTTATTATACGTATATTTTAACGAATATGCAATTTGGTTAGAAAAAGTTGAATGATGGATAAGTGAATATAGACAATTAGAGGTAGGCTTGCTATACTATGAATATACATAAAATAGGTGCATTATGAAAAGAAAAGACATCTTGAAAGTTTGGAGGAAAGTATATGAGTTCAATTACAATGTTAATCATTGTTATGATTATATTGATCATTGCTGTTGCAGTGGCTTTATTTATCAGATATAAAAAAAGAGCTAAAGTAGATGAAATTATGGATTATCGTGATAAGGTGATTAAAGTTCCTTTATCAGATGAGTTAGCACAAGTAAAACGTTTGAATATGAAAGGTCAAGCCGAAAAATTATATAAAAAATGGATGGAAGAATGGGCGAATATTCAAAGTTATGATATTGAAGATATTGACGCTGCCATTTTTGAAGCAGAAGAATTATATGATCGTTTTAGCTTTCAAAAAGCAGATAGTCGCTTAGCAAAAGCGAATGATAAATTAGATATTATTAATGAACGCATTTCAATGATTCGTAATGATTTAACTGAATTATTACACAGTGAAAAAGAAAATAAAGCTTTATATGAAGAATTAATATTTAAATATAAAGAAGCACGTCGTGATTTATTAGCTAAACGTCATGTTTACGGTACAGCAGCAAATAAAATAGAAATAGAATTAAATGATTTAGAACCTGAATTAGAGACTTATCGTCATCAAATGTCAGTCGGAAATTATTTAGAAGCAAAAGCAGAAGTACAACATACTTACCAATTGATGCAACGTATTGAAGAAGAAATGCAATCAATTCCAGAATTAATTAAAGAAATTGAACGCGAAATTCCATTACAATTATCACAGGTAAGAGATAGAGCAGAAGAATTAACTAAAGCAGGTTATCAATTAAAAGAATTACAAATTAATGAAAAACTTGATGCTGCATCTTGGCAATTAGCTGATGCAAAAGAATCTGTAAAAAATACAGATATTGAAGCGATAGAAGATAATTTAGATGATATTTATGACTTAGTTGAAAATATTTTACGAGATTTAAAAGCCGAAGTAGATGCGCGTAGTCATTTTGATGCTAATTTTGCAAAAGTTAGAGAACGTTTATATCAACAAGATGATTTAAATGATTATTTATTTAAAGAAATTGGTGAAGTTAAAGCACATTATCAAGTTTATGAAAAAGATGAAGCAATGATTGAACGTTATTACGATACACTATCACAATTAATTTCATTAGAAGAATCAATTGATGTAGCATTAAATAACCAGGCAAGATTACCTTATTCTGTTTTAAATAATAAAATGAATCATATTAATGATAGTTTAGATGAAATAGAAAAAGATCAAAATGAATATTATGAGTATTTAAGTAGTTTACGTGGTGAAGAACATCGTTCTAAAGATATTTTATATCGATTAAATCAAGAAAAAGAACGTGTTTATTACCAAATTAAAACAGCAAAAGCACCAGGGTTTAGTGAACGTTTTGAAATTTTAAAACGTGATGTAGAACATGCTATTTTAAGTGCAGAAACAGAATTAGCAAGAACACCAATTAATATAGATGAATTACATCGTCGTATTACTTCAGTACAATCTGCTTTAGAAGCATATCGAGATAATGTAAGAACAGAAATTCAGTATGCTAATTTAGTAGAACGTTTAGTACAATATTCTAATCGTTACCGTAATAATAATGTAGAATTCAGTCAAAAATTAGACAAAGTTGAACAAACTTATCGTGAATTTAGATATAAAAAAGCAGTAGAAGATGCTAAAAAAGCATTAGAAAGTGTTGAACCTGGTGCAGCAGCAAGAATCGAATCAGAATTAATTGTAAATTAAGACGTTTTAAAATCTAAAACTTTTGAAATTATCAAAGGTTTTAGATTTTTTTATCATTTAATAATGTTAATTTAGCTTTATCTCTTGCGATTTTTAATAAATCGTTTTACAATTTGACTATTGTTAATAAAGAAGGAGACATCATGGTATATTTAGATAATTCGGCTACAACAGCACCTTTTAAAGAAGTATTAGAGAGTTATGTGACAGCGAATGAAAAATTTTACGCGAATGCGGCAAGTATTCATCAATACGGTAATCAAAGCGAAAAATTATTAACACAAGCGCGTCAACAAATTGCTGATTTATTAGGAATTATGCCTAATCAATTATACTTTACAAGTGGTGGAACGGAAAGTAATAATTTAGCGTTGTTTGGTGCAGTAAAACATAAACAACAATTTGGTAAACATATTATTACATCTAAATTAGAACATCCATCAGTATTAGAAGTTTTTTATGAATTAGAAAAGCAAGGGTTTAAATTAGACTTAGTAAATATTACAGAACAAGGTCAAATAGATATAGCGCATTTAGCACAATTAATTACCTCTGATACAATATTACTTAGTTGTATGCAAGTTAATAATATTGTAGGAACTATACAACCTATTGCTGAAATTGCACAACTTTTAAAAGATTATCCTAAAGTTCATTTTCATGTTGATGGTGTACAAGCCGCAGCAAAACTACCTTTAGATTTAAATTTATGTGATAGTTATTCTTTTTCAAGCCATAAATTTCATGGCATTAAAGGTGTAGGTGGTTTATACATTAAACAAAGACGCACAATAATGACAACATTATTTGGTGGTCATCAAGAAGATAATATTCGTTCAGGCACAGTCAATGTGCCAGGTATTGTGGCGATGGCGAAAGCATTTAGGCAAAGTAAAGCAAAGTATGAAAATCACCAACAACAATTAACTCAATTTTATCAACAAATTGTTCAATTTTTATCACAATATCAAGGTGTAGTTATTAATACGCCACTTCATATAAAAACAGCAGAATATATTATTAATTTTGCTATTAAAGGTATTCGTGGGGAAGTCATTGTCAATGCATTTAGTCAACACCATGTAATGTTATCTACAACAAGTGCTTGTGCATCACGACGTCATGAATTGAATGATACCCTAACAGGTATGGGTATTGACACGCTAGTGATTAATGGTAGTGTGCGTTTAAGTTTTGGTTTAATGACAACACAACAAGATATTGATACATTTAAGCAAGCATTTGATAAAATTTATCCAGAGTTTGTGCTTATGATTAATAAATATAATAAATAGGAGAAATCAATTATGCAGTATGATCATATTATTATTCGCTATGGCGAATTAACTTTAAAATCAGGTAATAGAAATATTTTTACTAAAAGATTAAAAAAGAATATTAAATTTGTTTTAAGAGGATTGTCACATTATCATATTCAAACTAAAAGAGATCGTATGTATATTAAATTAGATGAAGGTGCTGATGTTAATGCTATTACTTCAAGATTAAAACAAGTATTTGGGATTCAATCATTATCAGCAGTTGTACGTGTAGATTTAGATTTAGATTTAGCTAAGGCAGCTGCCTTGGAATTGATTCAACAAAGAGATAACAAAGGTCAAACATTTAAAGTATCATGTAAACGACCAAATAAAAATTTCGAATATAATACGAATCAAATTAATCAGCAATTAGGTGCGCATATTTTAACTAATACTGAGAATTTAACAGTTAATGTAAAACAACCTGATTTTATTGTACATTTAGATGTGAGAAGCGAAGGGATTTTTATTTTTACAGATATTATTCAAGGTGCTGGAGGTTTACCAGTCGGTAGTGCAAGTAAAGCCTTATTAATGTTGTCAGGTGGGATAGATTCACCAGTAGCTATGCATTTAATGCATAAACGTGGTGTAGTGGTTGAAGCGATTCATTTCCAATCGCCACCGTTTACTTCAGAAAAAGCAAAAGAGAAAGTGTTAAGTTTAGCAGCTAAATTAGCAGAACGTGTAGGTGCAGTTCATGTCCATTTAGTACCTTTTACAGAATTACAAAGTGAAGTAGTTAAAAATATTCCTGAAAATTATACGATGACAGCAACGAGAAGGATGATGTTAAAAGTTGCTGAACGTGTAGCGCAACAAAGAGAGTGTTTAGCCATTGTTACGGGTGAATCATTAGGACAAGTTGCTTCACAAACATTAGAATCAATGCATGCCATTAATGCTGTTACTAATATGCCAGTATTAAGACCATTATTAACATTTGATAAAACAGAAATTATTAAAATTGCAGAAGAAATAGGTACATTTGATATTTCTAATTTACCTTATGAAGATTGTTGTACAATTTTTACGCCGAAATCACCTAAAACAAAACCTAAATTAGAAAAAATAGAAAAATATGAAAACTACAATGATTATCAATCATTAATTGATGAGTGTATTACACAAACAGAAAGTTTTGTAGTATTTAAAGATCATATTTTAACTTATGAAGAATCAACAAGAGATCATCAATTAAATCCAACAATAGAAGATGATTTTTCAGAATTATTATAGGTGACACAATGAAAATCAAAGTTGCACCAAGATTGACAATATCACGGTTAAGATGCGAAGATGTTGATATGTATCATCAAATGATAGAAAATAATTACGACTATTTGTCGCAATGGTTACATTTTTCAACAGTACCAACTTATGAAGAAAATCAACGCATGGTAAATTATTTAGTGAAAGAAAATGCTGAACAAAATTCTCTGAATTTTATTATTCATTACCAAGGTCAAGCTGTCGGTATGATTAGTTATACTACAATTAATAAAAATGATAAAGTCGTTGAAATCGGCTATTGGTTAATTGAAGAAGCACAAGGACAAGGTGTTATGAGTCAATGTTTAAAATTTTTAATTGATTATGCTTTTAATCAATTAATTATGGAAAAAATAATAATTTTTATAGCTAATCATAATTTAAAATCAAGACAATTACCTGAAAAATTTGGTTTTAGAAAAGAAGGCGTTTTAAGACAACAACAATTGATTAATGATCGTCGTCATGATTTAGTAGTGTACGGTTTGTTATTAAAAGAATGGGAAGAATTAACTTATGTCTAATTTATCTAAACAAGTTATAACTTATTACTTTGCTACAGATAATACTGAACCTTCAGGAGAACATGTTTTATTGATTACCCGTTATCAGCATCAATGGTTAATGGTATTACACAAACAAAGAGGTATTGAATTTTGTGGTGGCAAAGTTGAACGTGGTGAAACAGTGCAACAAGCTGCTATTCGTGAAGCTTTTGAAGAATTAGGTGCTATCATTAAAGAAGATGATTTACATTATATTGGTCAATATCAAGTGAGCGAAGACACGAGAAGTTTTACTAAAGCTGTTTTTTATGCACAAGTAACACAATTACAAACACAATCGCATTATTATGAAACATTAGGGCCTAAATTATATGATAATTTAGCGACTATTCCTGTAGAACAACAAAGTTTTATTTTAATGGATAGTGTCGTACAAAAAATGTTAAAGTACACAATTAATGAATTTAAAATAGGAATGGAAGCATAATTTATTTATCTTCCATTCCTTTTTTATTGTGGTAATAGTTAACTGTATTGTTATATAAATCATCAATAAATTGATTAGCGGTATTTAATAATGTGCTATCAAATTGTGATGAAGTTTGATGATGCCATTGTGATAAAATATTTAAACAATTATTTAATTTTTGTTGACCATCTGCAGTAAGAAAAATACGTTTCACACGTTTATCTTCTACAGACTGTTGACGTGTAATATAATGTTTATCTTCTAGATTTTTTAATAATCTTGTTATTCTTGCTTTATCAGCTACAATAACTTTAATAATATCTTCTTGATAGGTACCATTAGGGTGAATATTTGTTAAAATAATATATTCATTAAATGATAAATTTTCAGCAATTAATTGTTCATTTAAATAATTTTGTGTCAAACGATAAATGATACCGACTTTTCTGTATAAGTTGACTAATGTTTTATCCATAAAAATTCCTCCCTACTATGTATCATATAATGATTTTATAAAGAAAATCAACTAAAATAGTTGACTTAGTCATCTAATAATAATAAAATCTAAGGTGTTAATGTTGACTTCGTCAACTAAAAAGGAGGTAAATAAATGTTAAAAACAGAATTGAGAAAAATATTTAATAATAAAATTTTATTGTTGAGTATTTTTGTTATTTTATTTGTACCTATATTATATGCAGGTATATTTTTAAAAGCAGTATGGAATCCCCAATCTCATACAAATCAATTATTAGTAGGCGTTGTTAACGAAGATCATACGGTTAACTTTGAAGGTAAACAAGTCGATATAGGGCATAAGTTAGTTGATCATTTAAAAGACAATAAATCAGTAAATTGGCAATTTGTTTCTGCCGACGTCGCAAAAAGAGAGCTTAAAGGTGGAGATTACTATATGGTAGTGACTATTCCTAAAAATTTCTCTAAAAATGCAACAACAATGTTAAATGATCATCCCGAAAAGATGCAATTATATTTTGAAACGAATCATACTAAAAGTAAATCCGCAGAAAACGTCATGTTAACCGTTTCTGATAAAGTAACTGATAATATTAAAGAACAAATTATTAAAGCTTATAGTGATACAATGGCCGAAAATTTTTCTAAATTAGGTCATAACATGTCTCAAGCAAGTAATGGTGCAACAAAAATTAGTGACGGTTTAGTTTTAATTAATAATAAAATGCCAGAAATGACAACAGGTGTTAATCAATTATCATCAGGTAGTTTACAACTGAGTAATGGTTTAATGACATACAGTGAAGGTGTTAATACTTTATCACAAGGTTTAAATCAAGCCGATGCAAGCATTAATAGCGATTTGTTGCCAGCTACACAGCAATTATTACAAGGTTTTCAACAAGCATCATCAGGGCAACAACAATTACTTCAAGGTAATCAAAAATTAACTGAAGGACAACAACAATTTCATAGTAAATTTGAAGAATTTAATCAGCATATTCAACAATTACCAGATGCGACACAACAAATGGTATCCGCTTCTTCAAAATTAACTGAAGGTAGTCAAAAAATAAATGACACAGCTAAACAATTATTATCAGGTCAACAACAATTTAGTCAAGGATTAAACGAATTTAATCATAAGCAACAAGAATTTTCATCAGGTATGATGCAATTAAATGAAGGAGTAAATAGTATATTAGTTGGTGAACAACAAGTTCAAACAGGCTTAGACGAATTATTAAAGCAAGCACAAATTACACAAGAAAAATTTAAACATGTTAATGAAACAATGTCAGCACAAAATCTTCAAGAATTAACACAAGTTTTTGAGGATTTAAAAACAATACGTCAACAATCCAATGACTCAACTGACATACAAACAACTTTAGATACAATACAACAAAGTCTGACAAATTTGTCAGTAGATCATCAAAATATGTTAAGCGATTTACAAGCAAATGACACATTTAAATCATTAAGTGCCGAACAACAAAATGCTATTATTGAATCATTAAATCAAAGTTATCAGTCAAGTCATGTAAATGATTTAACAACTATTTCACAAAATCTATCTCAACTTATACAAAACTTACAAACAAATACTGAACATTATCATCAGTTACAAACTAAATTAAGTAAGTTAGATGCGATAAATATTAGTCAATTGCCAGATACTTTATCACAAGTCATTATACAAGGTGATCAAGCTGTTGATAGTATTGCACAATTAAAACAAGGGCAAGATAAAATTGTACAAGCAACAACGCAATTATCAGAAGGTGTTACGCAACTATCTGAAGGTAATCAACAATTATCACAAGCAACAGTAAAATTAACAGAAGGTGCACAGCAATTAACGGACGGTACAAACCAATATATTACTGAAGGCACAGAAGTGTTGAAAAATAATATGACGTTATTTAACGACACAGTGGCACAATTACCTAATCATATGACACCATTAACAGTGGGTAGTCAAAAATTATTTGATGCTAATGGTCAATTACTTTTAGGGCAGCAACAATTATCAGAAGGTGTGTCGACTTATACAACAGGTGTTAACCAATTATCAACAGGCTTTACACAATATAGTCAAGGTATCGATAAATTATCATCAGGTATTAATCAATTATCTAATGGTAGTCATCAATTAGTTAATCATTCACCACAATTAATCAATGGCGGGCAACAATTAGCAAATGGTTTAAGTCAAATGGAGAATCAATTGCCACAATTATCAAGTGGTTTACAAGAATTAAGTTCAGGTGCTGATAAATTACAAATAGGTTTATCATCAGGTGCGGATAAACTAAATCAAATACATATTTCTTCAGCCAATACAGATATGTTAGCAGATCCTGTTATTTCAAATATATCAGATGTTACGGGTAAAACTGCAAAATATGGTGAATTAATGGCGCCTTACTTTTTAGCATTAGGTTTATATATAGGTGCAATGATTTTTAATTTAATCTATCCAGTTACATTACCATCAATGCAACCAACTTCAGCAGGTGCTTGGTGGCGTAGTAAATTAGTTGTAATGACACTTTTTGTGATTTTAGAAGTCATCATTGAATTAATTGTTATGTCTACATTATTTGATATGAATTTAGCACACCCTATATTATATGCTTTAGGCTTGTTTACAATTGCGTATACATTCATGTTATTGATACATTTCTTAGTTTTCTCATTCGATAATCCCGGTAGATTTATAGCAATGATTTTATTAATTTTACAATTATCAAGTAGTGGAGGCATGTTCCCAATAGAAATGACACCAGATAATTATCAATTTATTTCATCATTTATGCCGATGTATTATGCGTTAGCAGTATTAAGACATGCAATTTTAGGTGGTTTAACAAACGATATTTATTATTCATCATTAACAGTATTACTAACAATCATTGTAGTAAGTATGGTATTAACATATATAATGTATCGTATAAAAAATAAGAAGAATATTAAATCATTACAAATGATATAAAGATATAAACAGGCTAAAATACGCTTAATCGCGTTGTTTTAAGCCTGTTTTACATTACTTAATAAAGTGTAAATATCGTATTTGTGATGAAATTATGTTATAATAGATAAAATTAAAAGTTGTAAGGAGAGCTTTATGTATCAAGCACAATTAGATGACGGTTTAGCATTACATACGGATTTATATCAAATTAATATGGGCGAAACTTATTTCAGAGATGGTATTCATGAACGTACAGCAATTTTCGATTTATATTTTAGAAAAATGCCATTTAATGCAGGTTATGCAGTTTTTGCAGGATTAGAGCGTATTATTAATTATATTGAAAATTTTAAATTTAGCAGTTCTGATATTGCTTACTTGAAGGAATTAGGGTATCAACAAGATTATTTAGATTACTTAAGCCAATTGAAATTTACAGGTAATATTCGTTCAATGATTGAAGGTGAACTAGTTTTTCCAAATGAGCCATTAGTACGTGTAGAAGCCCCATTAATTCAAGCCCAATTAATTGAAACAGCTTTATTAAATATTGTTAATTATCAAACATTAATTGCAACAAAAGCTTCACGTATTAAATTAGTAGCCCCTGATGAAACATGTATGGAATTCGGCACACGTCGTGCACACGAGATGGATGCAGCAATTTGGGGTGCACGTGCAGCAGTTTTAGGTGGTTTTGCTGCAACAAGTAATGTACGTGCGGGTAAACTATTTGGCTTGCCTATTGCAGGTACGCATGCACATGCTATGGTTCAAGCTTATGAAGATGAGTATGTAGCATTTAAAAAATATGCTGAAACACATAAAGAATGTGTCTTTTTAGTAGATACTTATAATACATTAAAATCAGGCGTACCTAATGCAATTAAAGTTGCCCAAGAAATGGGAGATAAAATTAATTTTAATGGTATTCGATTAGATTCTGGAGATATTGCTTACCTTTCTAAACGTGCACGTCAAATGTTAGACGCAGCTGGATTTACAGAAACAAAAATTATTGCTTCTAATGATTTAGATGAAAATACAATTATGAGTTTGAAACAACAAGGTGCTAGAGTTGATGTTTGGGGTGTAGGAACAAAATTAATTACAGCTTTTGATCAACCAGCATTAGGCGCAGTTTATAAATTAGTTGCTATTGAAAATGAACAAGGTCAATTACAAGAACGTATTAAATTATCAAATAATCCTGATAAAGTGACAACACCAGGTAAGAAAAAAGTATATCGTATTATTAATAATATCAATGGTAAATCAGAAGGGGATTACATCACTTTAGAAGATGAAAACCCACAATCAACATCAAAAATAAGAATGTTCCATCCAATTCATACTTTTATTTCAAAATTTGTGACAGATTTTACAGCAAAAGAATTACATACAGATATTTTTATTAATGGACAATCTGTTTATAATGTACCTACTTTAATTGAAAGTAGAGCTTATATGAAACGTAATTTAGATTTATTATGGGATGAATATAAGCGTACGTTGAATCCTGAAATATATCCTGTTGATTTAAGCGAAGCATGCTGGCAAAATAGACAAAATCACATTCAAGAAGCACAAGAAAAATATGCTAGTTTTGATTTGATTAGAGGTGAAGAATAACATGACATTACAACAACAAATTATTCAAACATTGGCAGTTAAACCACAAATAGATGTACAACAAGAAATAAGAACAACTATTAATTTTTTAAAAGCATATGCACAACATTATCAATTTGTAAAAACATTTGTATTAGGTATTTCAGGAGGTCAGGATTCTACTTTAGCTGGTAAATTAACACAAATGGCAGTAAATGAATTGAATCAAGAAGCAGGAGATGCAAAATATCAATTTATTGCTGTACGATTACCTTATGGTATTCAAAAAGATGAACAAGATTGTCAAGATGCACTGGAGTTCATTCAACCTGATCGTATTGTAACTGTAAATATAAAATCAGCAGTTGATGCTTCAGAACAAGCATTGCAACAAGCCGGAATTATTTTAACAGATTTTGCTAAAGGTAATGAAAAAGCAAGAGAACGTATGAAAGTACAATTTTCTATTGCAGCGATGACACAAGGTGTCGTAATTGGAACTGATCATGCCGCAGAAGCCATTACGGGTTTTTATACTAAATTTGGTGATGGTGCCGCAGATTTAACACCTTTATGGCGTTTAAATAAACGTCAAGGTAAACAAATATTACAGGCATTAAACTGTCCACCACATTTATATTTAAAAACACCAACAGCAGATTTAGAAGATGATAAACCACAATTAGCAGATGAAGTCGCTTTAGGTGTAACATATGAACAAATAGATGATTATTTAGAAGGTAAACAAATTAGTGAAGATGCAAAACAAAAAATAGAATCATGGTATATACGTACAGAACATAAACGTCATTTACCAATTACTGTTTATGATGATTTTTGGAAATTATAATTTTCAGAAAACTATTGCAATGATTAAAGTGATATGCTAGAATTACTATAAAATATAACTAACAGGTGATAATAATGAAGAGATTACAGCAAACAGTTAAACATTTATACTTTTTTGGGCCATTTTAGTGACACTTATATCTATAAATACATTATAGGTATAGGTGCGATGCAACTTACCTATAATGGCTAGTTTGATTTGTTAATCTTTTCTATAGCCATTTATGTAATATTAAATGGCTGATATTTTATAAATAAAAGTCATTTAGTATAAGCTAAATGGCTTTTTATTGTTAAAAGGAGGAAAATTATGTCTCAAAAATCACAATGGGGGTCAAAATTAGGCTTCATTCTTGCTTCGGCAGGATCAGCAATTGGTTTAGGAGCTGTATGGAAATTTCCATATATGACTGCTAGTAATGGTGGTGGAAGTTTCTTACTAATGTTTTTAATTTTCACATTAATTATAGGTCTGCCTTTATTAATCGCAGAATTTGTGTTAGGTAGAGGTGCAGGTGTATCAGCAATTAAAACTTTCGGTAAATTAGGTAAAAATTCAAAATATAATGTTATTGGTTGGATAGGTAGCATTACATTATTTATTTTATTATCTTTCTACAGTGTTATCGGTGGTTGGATTTTAGTTTACTTAGGATTAGAATTTGGTGAATTATTTAATTTAATTACAGTAACTAATTATGAAGAAACGTTTGGTGCCATTATTTCAAATACTTGGATTGCATTAGGTGCACAGGCAATATTTATTTTACTAAATATTTTAATTGTTACGCGTGGTGTAGAAGCGGGAATTGAAAAAGCTTCTAAAATAATGATGCCACTATTATTTATTATTTTTATTGTTATTATCGGTCGTTCTTTATCATTACCAGGTGCAATGGCAGGTGTACGTTATTTCTTACAACCAGATTTTACTAAAATAACAACTCAAGGGATGTTATATGCTTTAGGACAATCATTCTTTGCTTTATCAATAGGTGCTACAGCGATGTTAACTTATGCTTCTTATTTAGATAAAAAAGTGAATATGTTTCAGTCAGGTGTATCAGTAGTATTGATGAATATAGGTGTATCAATTATGGCAGGTTTAGCTATCTTTCCTGCTATGAGTGCCTTTCATCTTGAATCTGAAGGTGGTCCAAGTCTATTATTTATCGTTTTACCAGAATTATTTAAACATATGCCATTAGGTGGTTTATTCTATATTTTATTTTTACTATTATTCTTATTTGCAACAATTACTTCATCAGTTGTTATGTTGGAAATTAATGTAGGTAATGTAACTAATCAACAAAATTCAGGACGTACAAAATGGAGTTGGCTAATAGGGATTATTACTTTTATTTTCGGTATACCTTCTGCGTTATCTTATGGTGTCATGTCAAATGTAACATTCTTTGGCAAAACATTTTTTGATAATATGGACTTTTTAGTCTCTAATATTTTAATGCCATTTGGTTCACTATGTGTTGCTATTTTTACAGGATATATTTTAGAACAACAAATTGCTGTCAAAGAATTAAATATTAAAGAAAATAGTTTAGGTATGATCGTCTTTAAATTATGGTTTATTTTATTAAAGTATATTTTACCAATAGTTATCATCATTGTTTTCTTAGCACAATTATTATAATTACACAACATCCCAGACAAATTTTTGTTTTCTGGGATGTTTTTTTAATCAAATGGAAATAATAGCTGACATAATGCAATTTATATATTTCATTATGTTAACATAAATTTGTGGAGGTAAATCTATGAAAAATAAAAAACTCAAAATGGCACGTATTGAAAATGATATGACGCAACAAGATTTAGCTGACGCAATTCATGTTACTAGACAAACTATAGGTTTAATAGAAGCAGGAGATTATAATCCATCACTTAAATTGTGTATTATGATTTGTCAAACATTAAATAAAACTTTAGATGAATTATTTTGGGAGGAAAAACAAGATGAAGCGTAAAATTTCAGATGAGAGAGTAGACTATTCTAAATTAATAACTTATAAATTCGTTGTGTATATAATTAGTCTATTTTTAATATTGTCATTAGTACAAAAGTTAATTTTACAACAAAATTTTTCTAATTATATTACAGAGCTTATTTCTTTATTAGTCATTTTTTCTATTATTATTATGCGTAATACTTTAGTTGATAATTATTTAATGATTCAAAACTCAACTATGGCTAAAATTGTCGTCATTATTTTATGTAGTTGTGTGTCGACTTTCATTATAGTTTATAATAATTACCAAAGTAATCAACATTATCAACACTTAACTTATTTACATTTATTGAGTATGATCTTAGGGAATTTATTTGTACAACTAATTTTGATGACCATCATTGTTAATCTACTAAGTCGATTTAATATATTGAACAAACTAAAATAATTTTATATTGATAGATTTTATGTTTATTCAATATATTAATTAAAAATTAAAAATTATCTGAAAACTATTTACTTATCCAGTAAATAGTTTTATTATATATAAATACAAATAATATTAGGAGGTTTTATATGCAAAGCAAAATGTCAGTCGGTCAATTTTTAAATACTATTTTAAATGGTACAGCATTAGGTATTGTAGCTGGTTTAATTGCTAATGCAGTTTTAAGTACTTTATTTAAAGTGTTAGCTAATTATTTTGCACCAGATTTATTTAAAACACTTGCGAGTGCAATGTATTTATTACAATTTTCAGTGCCTGTTTTAGTGGGTATTGCAATTGGCCATTCAATGAAATTCAAACCACTAGAAACAGCGGTTTTAGGTGCTGCAATTTTAGCTGGGAGTGGCTCATTAAAATTTAATGCTGATTTAAAAGTATGGACAGCAGTACCTATGGGTGATTTATTTAATGTTATTTTAGTAGCAATTATTGCAACTTTAGTTATTCGTAGTATAGGTGATAAATTAGGTTCATTAACTATTATTTTCTTACCGATTTTAGGTGGTGGTTTACCAGCAATGATTGGTTTAGTCACTTTACCTTATGCAAAAAAATTAACAGCATTTTTAGCTAATATTGTGGCTAATTTTACGACTTTACAACCATTATTAATGTGTATTTTAATTGCCATAGCCTTTACAATTTTTATTGTAACACCTGTATCAACAGTAGGAATGGGTATTATTTTATTCTCAAATGATAATTATATTGGAGCAGGTGCAGCAGCTTTAGGTGTTGTTTCGGCAGCAGCTGTGTTAGCAATTGGTTCAATGAGAGCCAAAAATTCTGCGGGTGTAAGTATTGCAATTATTTTAGGTGCTATTAAATTGATGATGCCTAACTGTGCAAGACGTCCACAATTATTTATACCAATGATTATTACGGCAGCCATAACTGGTGCTGTGGGTTATTTCTTAAATATTCAAGGAACGCATGAAAGTGCAGGATTTGGTATTATAGGTTTAATAGGTCCAGTAAAAGCTTTTGAAATGGCACAAGGTGGATTATTAAATATAATAATTAGTTATTTTGTTTTACCGTTTCTAACAGCATTCATTGTAGATAAATTATTAACAACTATGAAAGTTTATAAAGTAGAAGCTTATGCAACAGAAAATTTAAGTTAAAAGGAGAGTTAAAAATGAAGTTTTTATTTGCAGGTGCAGGTGCGTTAGGTTCACGTTTTGGTTATATGCTATTTAATAAAGGTGAAGATGTTACTTTTGTTGATACATGGCAAGAACATATTGATAAAATCCAAGAAAAAGGTTTAGAAGTAATTATTGATAGCCAACAAGTAGGTTTCTTTAATATTCCAACTTATCGACCAGAGCAATTAGAAGGACAATTTGATGTTGTATTTATCGCAACAAAATCTATGCAATTATGTTCGATGTTAGAAAGTATTAAACATTTAATTCATGATAAAACTAAGTTTATTTGTGTATTAAATGGTCTAGGACATGTCGAAACATTGAAACAATATGTTAAAGAAGAAAATATTTTAATTGGTGTGACAGTGTGGACAAGTGGTTTAGGTGGTCCTGGTATATTAGATGCTGTAGGTACAGGTAAGACTGATATTAAGCAAGTAAAAGAAGTTAATATGGAAGAAACTTTTGCTTTAATTGAACGTTTAAATCATGCTGGTTTAAATATGATTTATTCAGAAGATACATTTCAAGCTATTTGGCATAAAGCTGGTTTAAACTGTGTATTAAATAGTTACTGTACTTTAATTGATTGTAATATTAATCAATATGGTAATTATCAACATCATTTAGAATTAACACGTGCAGTATTGGACGAAGTTGTAGCAGTTGGTCGTGCGGAAGGTATTGATGTACGTCAAGATGTCATTGAAAAAAATATTGAGAACTGTTTTGATCCTAAGACAGCTGGTTTACATTATCCATCATTATACCAAGATATGCATAATGGTCGTTTAACGGAAATTGATTATTTAAATGGTGCGATTGTAAAATTAGGTCAAAAACATGGTATTGACACGCCTGTTTGTCGTGTGATCACATTAATGATTCATTCTAAAGAACAAGTTAATGGCAATAAATAATAAAAAAGGCTGAACATTATGTTCAAGCCTTTTTTTATTATTTAGCTGCTATGTATAATTTGGCAACTGCATCCCAATTTACAACATCCCAGAATGCTGAAATATATTCAGGACGACGATTTTGATAGTTTAAGTAATAAGCGTGTTCCCAAACATCTAAACCTAAAATAGCAGTTTTACCATCAGTAATTGGGTTATCTTGGTTTGGTGTTGAAACAACTTCTAATTGACCTTCTTTATTAACAACTAACCAAGCCCAACCAGAACCAAAACGTGTTGCTGCTGCTTTTTCAAAAGTCGCTTTAAACTCTTCAACTGAACCAAATTTAGCGATAATAGCGTCTTTTAATTCACCTTGTAATTCTGTTTTTTCTGGTGATAAAATTGTCCAGAAGAATGAATGATTATAGTGACCACCACCATTGTTACGCACGGCATTTTGAATTGATTCAGGTAACTCTGCATAGTTTTGTACTAAATCTTCTAAAGAACGCGTTTCGTATTCAGTGCCAGCAATCGCTGCATTTAAGTTAGTGACATAAGCATTGTGGTGTTTAGAATGGTGTGTTTCCATTGTATCTGCACCGATAGCTGGTACTAAAGCGTCGTAAGCATAAGGTAATTGTGGTAATTCAAATGACATAATTATGTCCTCCTATAATATATTTTACATATTAAATATAGCAAAAATTGTCAATTTATTCAACGAAACTGCTTACTTTTATAAACAGTGTGAAATTACGTCTAAAGTCCTAAATAAATTAGTGTATATAAACAGTATAATAGGATATATTAGTAAATATAAAATGAAAAATGCTAGCATTATACAGCAAGTCGTTTTATAATATTCTTTAGTTTACTAAATTGAATTCTATTTGAATGATTTTAAAGGAGTGAAATTCACTTGGTTATAATGACACATCGTCAAAATACACGCCCTGTTAAAGTAGCCAATTTAACTATTGGTGGGGCAAACGAAGTAATTATGCAAAGTATGTGTACAACAAAAACACATGATGTAGAAGCAACTGTTGCTGAAATTTTACGTTTAGAAGAAGCGGGTTGTCAAATGGTACGTGTCGCTGTACCAGATGAGCGTGCAGCAGAAGCTATTCCAGAAATAAAAAAACAAATTAATATACCATTAGTAGCTGATATACATTTTGATTATCGTTTAGCTTTAAAAGCGATTGAAGGTGGTATTGATAAAATTCGTATTAATCCAGGGAATATTGGTAAGCGTGAAAAAGTAGAAGCAGTTGTTAAAGCATGTAAAGCTAAAAATATTCCAATTCGTATAGGGGTTAATGCCGGTTCTTTAGAAAAACATATTTTAAAGAAATATGGTTATCCTACTGCGGACGGTATGGTTGAATCAGCATTACATCATATTAAAATATTAGAAGATTTAGATTTCCATGATATTATTGTATCTATGAAAGCTTCTGATGTTAGTTTGGCAATTGAAGCTTATGCTAAAGCAGCAATGGCTTTTGATTATCCTTTACATTTAGGTATTACTGAATCAGGAACTTTATTTGCAGGTACAGTTAAATCAGCAGGTGGATTAGGTGCTATTTTAGCAATGGGTATTGGAAATACAATGCGTATTTCATTATCTGCTGATCCAGTCGAAGAAATTAAAGTCGCAAGAGAATTATTAAAATCTTTTGGTTTATCTTCAAATGCTGCAACTTTAATTGCTTGTCCAACTTGTGGACGTATTGAAATTGATTTAATTTCTATTGCGAATGAAATTGAAGAATATATCTCGACATTAAAAGTACCGTTAAAAGTAGCTGTATTAGGTTGTGCAGTTAATGGTCCAGGAGAAGCAAAAGAAGCTGATATAGGTATTGCAGGTACATTAACAGAAGGTTTGTTATTTATGAAAGGTAAAGTTGTTCGTAAAGTACCGGAAGCAATTATGGTGGAAGAATTGAAAAAAGAAATTGATATTTTAGCGGCAGAAATGGCGGAAAAAATGGCTAAAGGTGAAGATACACCACAAGAGAAACAAGAAATTAATTCCGCTACTAAAATTGTCAATCAACAATTCAAATCATTATTGAGAAATTAATAGGAGGCAATATGACAAAAATAAAATTAGGTATAGATATAGACGGTACAGTATCACGTCCTGATGCAATTGTCACAATGTTGCAGAAATATTTTAATCAGCAGATTAAATATGAAGATATGACGGATTATGATATTACTACATCATTTGGTATTAAAATTGAAGATTTTTTACCGTATGAAGAAGAATTTTATAGTACATCAAAAGTAGCACCTTTTGCAGGTGAAGTGTTAAATCGTTTGGCACAACATTTTGAATTAGTTTATATCACAGCTAGAGAAGAACGTTTGCGTCAATTGTCGACAAAATGGTTTGAAGATAATCATTTACCCTATTCTAAAATTATTTTAGTAGGTGGTCATGATAAAGTAGCAACTGTAAAAGCAGAAGATGTTAAAATTTTTATAGATGATCGCTATGAAAATTGTATTGATATTGCAACATATTGTGAAATACCTGTATTAATGATAGATGCACCTTATAATCAAAAACCATTGGTTGAAGGTATTACACGTGTGAATAATTGGTTGCAAATAGAAAAATATATTCAAGATAATATAAAATAAGGAGCTGAGGGAAATATAAATTTTCCCTCGCTCCTTATTATTTGTCGTCTATAATAAAAATATGTTTGATTTTTTGTTTAATTGAACTGTAGTTTTTAGTTATAGTTTCTTCATGATGTTCATTATATAAAGTGATTTTAGGTTGATCATTATAAATTTGATTATAGCGTATTTGTAATGTTTGTAATAGATGTATCATTAATACACGTAAAATAGCAAATAATGGAATCCCAATAATCATTCCAACAATGCCCATTAAATTACCAGCGACTAATAAAACGAACATAATTGTTAAAGGATGCATTTTTAAGTTTTTACCAATAATATTAGGTGAAATAAAATTACCTTCTAAAAATTGTACGATCCCCCAAATGACTAACATTTTAATTAACATTAAAGGTGAATCAATGTATGCGATAATCATTGCAGGAATACAAGCGATAAAAGGACCAATATAAGGCACAACGCTTGTGACAGCTGCAATACATGCTAAGGCAACAGCATATTTTAAATCAATAATTAAATAACCGATGTATAATAATAAACCAATACATAATGAAACAGTGACTTGACCTTGAATATACGTACCGACTTGTAAATTAATATCTTTGACGATTGTATGCCAAGGTTTATGCCAAGCTGGTGGTATAATTTTATCTGTAAATTTCATGAAAGCACCACGATCTTTCAACATGAAAAATAAGACGAAAGGTGCAGTAATTATTGCAGTACCTACATAAGTCACTTTGGTAATGATGCTATACATACTATTTAATGTACTACCTAATGATGCAACAATTTTAGAAGGTAATTCAGCAATATGTTGGTTTACCCACTGTGAAGCTTGTTGTACAAGATGATTAATCGTACTATCTTTTGATAAATGATTTAAATCATCACTAAATGTTTTAATAAATTGTGGGAAATATTCTGCAAATTGTACAATTTGTTGCCAAATAATAGGTAAAATAAAAGCAAATAGTGCAATCAAACTAGCAAATAAAATGATAAAAACAATTAATGTGCCCCAAATACGTTTTAACTTAAATTTATTCTCTAAATAATTAACAATAGGATTAAGAGGGTAATATAAAATAATTGCTAAAATAATAGGTAGAGTTAAAGTAGAAAAAATAACTAATAAAGGTTCAAAAATAAAATTGATTTTATCATATACATAAATGATAATTGAAATGAGTAATAATGCGCCAAGTATAAAATACAAGTCTTTACCACCTAAAAAACGAATTAAAGGGGATGTTTTTTGTTTGTCCATAATAAACTCCTTAATGTGAAATTATGTTTAGTATGCCTTAAATAATATAAAATGTCGACTAAAATTATTTGAATTAAGATAAATAGTTTATGAAATTGAATCCTATTATATTTTTTGTTATGATGAAGAAGTTAATTTAGAGAGGAAGTGAATAAGATGCGGTTACATATCCAAAATTTACAACAATTACAACATTTAGCAACAATCTTAGCTAATGAAGTACAACCGCAAACAGTTATATTATTAGAAGGTGATTTGGGTGCAGGTAAAACGACGTTTAGTCAATTTTTTGGTAAAGCTCTCGGCGTAAAACGTGTGATTAATTCACCAACATTTAATATTATGAAAAGTTATCAAGGGAAATTACCTTTATATCATTTTGATGTCTATCGTTTAGCAGACAGTGAAGAAGAATTAGGTTTTGAAGACTTCTTTTATGGAGAAGGAATTTGTTTAATAGAATGGGCACATTTAATTGAAGAAAGTTTACCCCAACAGTTTTTACAACTTACGATGACATATATTAATGACAATGAACGTCAAATCATTTTGACACCAAAAGGTGACAAATATCAACAATTATTAAAGAGGGTGGAACAACAATGGTAACTTTAATTATTGATACTTCAACACAATTTTTAAATATAGGTTTAATGAAAGAGCAAAAAATTATCGCCTCCTTATCTAAGCGTGTGAAAACTAATCATTCTGAGCATGTAATGATTGAAATTGATGCTTTATTATCACGAGCACAATTAACACTCGACAAGCTTAGTGCTATTGCCGTAGCACAAGGGCCCGGTTCATATACGGGTTTACGTATAGGTATTTCAGTTGCTAAAATGTTAGCTTATTCACTTAATGTGCCATTATATCAATTTTCTTCATTAGCTTTAATTGCTTTACAAGGGCAAGGACAATGTGTTGTACCACTAATTGATGCACGTAGACAGGCTGTCTATACAGGTAATTATATTAATTACCATAGTGAAGGTGATGAATATATGACGATTGCTATGTTAATTGAACAATTGAATGCTAAACAAAATCCAATTTGTTTTGTAGCAGATCAAGTAGAAACATTATTATCTCCTTGGTTTGAGCGGTTAACTGTAGATTATCAATTAAAAACTATCGAACAATATGATTTAACACAGTTTGCTAAATTGACACTTGTAGAAGCGGATGCATTTAATATGAAACCTAGTTATTTACGTTTGTCTGAAGCGGAAGCCAATTTGTTAAAGAAATAAGGTGACAAGATGTATACTATACAATTAATGACTTTGGCTGATGTAGATAAAGTTTACAATATAGAATATCAATGTTTTGCACCACATCATTGGACTAAAGCTATGTTTGAACATGAAATCAATAATAATGATTATGCTAATTACTATCTATTATGTAAAGCAGACGTAGTTATTGGTTATATAGGGGTTTGGCATTTATTTGAAGATATTGAAATTACTAATTTTGCGATTGCACCTGATTTTCGTGGCCAGAAATTAGGTCAATTATTATTAAAATTAGTTTTATTAGATAAAAAAAATCAAGGTGCAAAATATGCCTTTTTAGAAGTAAGAGTGTCTAATCATATCGCACAAAATTTATATCGTCAAGTTGGCTTTGAAGTGATAGATATTAGAAAAAAATATTATGCAGATAATGGTGAAGATGCTTATGTGATGAAAAAAACATTTAAAGAAGGAGAGTTGATATGAAAAAAGATATTACAATACTAGCAATTGAAACAAGTTGTGATGAAACAGCCTGTGCGATTATTCGCAATGGTAATGAAATTTTAAGTAATATTGTGGCCACGCAAATTGATATTCATCGTCAATTTGGTGGTGTAGTGCCTGAAGTAGCTAGTCGTCAACATGTTGAAGTAATTATACAAGTGGTAGATGAAACATTGACAAAAGCACAAGTAACGATGCAAGATATTGATGCAATTGCGGTAACATATGGACCAGGATTAATAGGCGCACTTTTAATAGGTGTGAATGCTGCTAAAGCATTAGCTTATGCACATAATAAACCATTAATTCCAGTGCATCATATTGCAGGTCATATTTACGCTAATCAGTTAATAGCGCCATTACAATTTCCACTGGTGGCTTTAATTGTATCTGGTGGACATACTGAATTAGTTTACATGAAATCTCATTTATCATTTGAAGTAATTGGTGAAACACGTGATGATGCTATTGGTGAAGCTTATGATAAAGTAGCAAGACAATTGAATTTAGCCTATCCTGGCGGACCTAAGGTTGATCAATTAGCACAACAAGGTCAAGATACATTGAATTTACCGAGAGTATGGCTAGAAGCAGATAGTTTTGATTTTAGTTTTTCAGGTATTAAATCAGCAGTCATTAACACATTACATAATGCGAAACAAAAAGGACAAATTATTGCATCAGAAGATGTTGCGGTAAGTTTTCAAGAAGCGGTATTAGAAGTAGTTGTCACAAAAGCTTTAAAAGCTTGTCAAAATTATCAAGTTAAACATTTAATTGTTGCAGGAGGTGTAGCAGCTAATCGAGGTTTGAGAGAAAAATTAAATCAACAAATACCACAAGATTTAACTTTACATATACCACCATTAGAATTATGTACTGATAATGCGGCGATGATTGGAGCAGTAGCTTATCAAGCTTATTTAGCTAATTATCGTGCTGATTTATCTTTAAATGCTGTGTCATCATTAGATATTGAAACATATAGTGTTGGTAAATAATTATGGGAATAAATTTATTATGGATAGTACCATTAATTATTTTTATAATTTCATTTGCTATTGAACCGAGACAATTTAAAAATAGTTTATTTTTTAGCTTCTTTTTATTGATGTTAATATTTACTAGTGCGATGCAAATGATTGTTCATTTTGAAAAAATGGGCATGTTAAAATTAGCGATAGGTACAGCATTAGTTATTGCCTTAATGTTACCAATATGTATTTTAATTGGCTGTTTATTTTTATTATTGAATGGTAGAACTATCTTGCAAAAAGAAGGTAGAAGATTAGCTAATATGTTGTCTTTATTTTATGGACTAGCAATATTAATATTGATTTTATCACCATTATTAACAGGTTATATTGTCACTAAAGATTATCAGTCTTTATTTTTCATTAATCATATATTTGGTTGGTTATTTTTAATTATTGTTTATTTTACAATTATTTATATGAGTCATCTTTTATATAGTATTTTTTATATAAAATGGCCTTTACTGAAAGAGCCGGATTATATTATTGTGTTAGGTTCAGGTTTAATAGGTGATAAAGTACCACCACTATTAGCACAACGATTAGATAAAGGTATAGAAATTTATCATAAGTATCAAACAAGACCATGTTTTGTTGTTTCTGGTGGTAAAGGAGAAGATGAATTGATTGCAGAAGCTGAAGCTATGCGCTTATATTTATTAGAAAAAGGTATTCCTGACCAAGCAATTATTGTAGAAAATAAATCAACAACAACATTAGAAAATTTAACTTTTTCTAAACATATATTAGATAAAATATCTAAGAAGTACTATACTGTAGTCGTAACGAATAGTTTCCATGTGTTAAGAGCAAGTATTTATGCACGACGTGTAGGGTTAAAAGGTAAAGGTATTGGTTCAAAAACAGCATTTTATTACATGCCAAGTGCATTAATTCGTGAAAATATAGGTTTGTTAGTGATGTTTAAGTATTGGCATATCGCATTTTTATCTATAACGGTAGTACCATTTGTTGTAATAGAAATTATTAATTTTATATGGGATTTATTTAATAAATAATAATTGTTGAATTATTAAAGTTCTAGAAGAATTTATTTTTTCTAGAACTTTTTTATATTATATGCTAATTGCTTACATTGAATTTTAAACTGTGCTTTGGTACAATGAAGGCAATCTAAATATCGAGGTATAATTATGACAATTAAAAAACAGCATATCATTACAGCAGCTTTAGCTATCTTTGGATGCTATGCAAGTTACACAGCGTATACGAATCATCAACAATTAAATGTATATCAATATAATAATCAAGTGTTACAACAAGATATTGAAAAAGCACAACAACAAATTCAACAATTTGAAAACACGTACTCAGATATGTATTTTGAATTAAATAGTTTAACGGTTGCACAATTTGAAGCTAAAGTTGAAGCAGGAGAACAAGTTTATGCTTATATTGGACGACCAGATTGTTCTGACTGTACTGTAGCTGATCCTATACTTAAAGATTTAATTGAACAACATCACTTAGCCAATGACATATATTATGTTAATGTTGCACAATTATATAAAGATAAGCAAAAATGGTTAAATTTTAAAAATAAGTATCAAATTATGGGGACACCAGTTTTAGTGAAGTTTCAAAATCGTCAACAAATAAACAAAGTTGATAAAGAACAATTGAATCATTTTACTAAAGAAGATATTGTATCTTGGTTACAACAAAATCAATTGATTAAGGAAAACTAGCATGACAAATAAATTATTAATTATTGTTGGTCCAACAGCTGTAGGTAAAACATCATTAAGTATTGATCTGGCTAAAAATTTTAATGGCGAAATTATTTCTGGAGATAGTGTACAAGTATATCGGGGATTTGATATAGGTTCTGCTAAAATAACAGAAGTTGAGAGAGAGAATATACCTCATTATTTGATAGATATTAAACACGGCAATGAACAATATACAGTTGGTGATTTTAAGCAACAAGCAGAACAATTGATTGAACAAATTGCTAATAAAGAAAAGTTGCCTATGATTGTAGGTGGAACGGGTTTATATATTCAATCTATTATTAATGACTATCAATTTGGTGAGAGTATTCCTAAAGAATATTTAGAACAAGTTGAAAAGATAGTGCAACAAAATGGTGCACAATATCTCCATACTTTATTAAGTCAAGTAGACAGCGAAAGTGCCAATAAAATTCATTATCATAATGAAGTCAGATTAGTACGTGCTTATGCTTATTATTTATATTTTAATAAAAAAATAAGTGATAATATTCAAGCAACAACGACTCATAAGTATGATATGTTGATTTTAGGTTTAAATAGTTCACGAGAATTAATTTATCAACGTATTAATCAACGTGTGGATATGATGTTTGAAGCGGGTTTGATTCATGAAGTGGAAACATTGTTAGCACAAGGTGTTTCAAGTGATGCGCAAGCAATGATGGCAATCGGTTATAAAGAAGTTGTATGTTACTTACAAGGTCAATTGACATTAGAACAATGTCGTAATTTAATTCAGCGCAATACAAGAAGATTTGCTAAACGTCAATTAACGTGGTTTCGAAATAAAATGACGATACATTGGCTAGAAACATCTAATGGACAAGCAGCATTATTAACTGAAGCAATAAAAGTCGTAAAAGAATGGTTAGAGAGGTAAAAAACTTGTGGATGTTTGGCAAATATTAGGTATTATTGGTACGATTGCCTTTGCATTATCAGGTGCAATTGTTGCGATTGATGAAGATTTTGATATTTTAGGTATTTATATTTTAGGTTTAGTAACCGCATTTGGTGGTGGTGCTTTAAGAAATTTAATGATCGGTTTACCTGTTCAAATATTTTGGAGTCAAGGTCATTTGTTTAATGTCGCATTAATCGTTATGACATTAATTATTATTTTTCCTAATATAATTAGAAGAAGTTGGGTTAAACTAGAAATTTTAACTGATGCCATTGGGTTAGCAGCCTTTAGTATTCAAGGTGCTTTACATGCGATGCATCTTAATGAACCTATTAGTGCAGTCATTACTGCTGCTATTTTTACTGGTGCTGGTGGTGGAATTATTCGTGATATATTAGCGGGTCGAAAACCAAGTGTTTTAAGAAGTGAAATCTATGCAGGTTGGTCAATTTTAGTGGGAATTGTTATTTATTTTCAATGGGTTAACACACAATTAGGTTATTATATACTCGTTGTTGTCATTACAATATTACGCGTTGTTGGTAATAAATATCAATGGCATTTACCGAAAGCAAATAAATAGAGGTATTATATGGAGAAAGTTATTGTAGTAGGTGTTCAATACGAGCATCAAAATGATGAAATGTTCGAATCACTTACGAAAGAAATGCACAGCTTATGTTATACAGCTGGCTTAGATGTCGTCATGTCTGTTAGTCAGAAGCGAAAGACAACAGATCGTACAACATATATAGGTAAAGGAAAAGTAGAAGAAGTTCGTGTCCTATTAGAACAATACGAAGATGTAGAAATGATAGTTATTAATGATCAAATTTCTCCAGCTCAAATTAAAAATTTAGATGTGGCATTAGATATTAAGATTATAGATAGAACACAGTTAATTTTAGATATTTTTGCAATGCGTGCAAAATCTAAAGAAGGTCAATTACAAGTTGAATTAGCACAATTAAATTATTTGCTACCTCGTTTATCAGGACAAGGGCAAGCCTTATCTAGATTAGGTGCGGGTATCGGTACACGTGGGCCTGGTGAAACTAAATTAGAAACAGATCGTCGACATATTCGTAGTAGAATTAAAGAAATTAATAAAGAGTTAACTAAAATTGCACAACATCGTCAACGTTATTTAGATAGTCGTAAAAAGCGTGAAGAATTTACAATCGCATTAGTAGGTTATACTAATGCTGGTAAATCAACATTATTTAATTTACTAGCCAATTCACAAACATTTGAACAAGATTTATTATTCGCAACTTTAGATCCGTTAACTCGAGAAATCGTATTAAATCAAGGGTTCAAATGTTTAATAACAGATACAGTTGGTTTTATTCAAAATTTACCACATACATTAGTTAAAGCTTTTTATTCAACATTAGATGAGATGTTAGTGGCTGATTTAATTTTGCACGTCGTAGATGTTAGTCAATCTGGCTATGAACAAAGATATCATGTTGTTAAAGATATTTTAAGCGACTTAGGTGCAGATCATATTCAACAATATGTTATTTTTAATAAAGCTGATTTATTAAAAAATGATATGCTTCCAACAACGGATAGAGAACCTTCATTGCTAATGAGTGCGATTAATCATCAAGATAAAAAAATAATTGATCATTTTATTGTTGAGCAATTAAAACAAGATTGGCAAGTATATACTGTAACTTTATTTGAAAATGTTTCGAAATATTTGGAGCAATTAAAAAATATATCATTAGTCGATAGCGTAACTTACGATGAAGAACAAAATGTTTATATTGTAGCAGGTAAAATTAGTCAACAATATAGTTATCATTTGCAACAATTGCAAGAAAATAATCATTTATTTATTAAAACAGAATAACAAAGAATATGTATTGTCAAGCATCTATAAAAAAGAGTATAATAATAGTGTAAAGACTAATTAAACTGTTGATAAAGGAGTGAGAAATATGTCAACATTAATCGAAACTAAAAGATTACGTTTAAGATCTTTTAGACCAGAGGATATTTATGATATTCATCAATATATGAGTCATCCTCAAGTGTTAAGATATATTGAAGAACAGCCTTATGATTTAGAAGCAACAAAAAATTTTATTAATAAACATTTAGGGGATAATCCTTTAATGTATGCAATTGTTGAAAAATCAACGAATCATGTTGTAGGTCATGTTATTTATCATCCTTATCAAGAAACAACAATTTATGAATTAGGGTGGGTATTAAATGAATCGGCGCAAGGCCACGGTTATGGTTTAGAAATTAGTCGTGAATTAATTCATTTTACTTTTGACAATACTAATGCGCATAAAATTTATGCAACGACTGTAGAAGGTAATCAACAATCAATTGATTTATTAATTAAATTAGGTTTTAAAAAAGAAGGCGTATTAAGAAAAAAAGTATTGTTTAATGATAAATATTTAGACGAATACTGCTTTGGATTATTAAAAAATGAATCACGTCAAAGATTTTATAAAGACGGTTTATAATAAAAAAAGATTTTCATTTGAAAATCTTTTTTTATTATATTATGTTGTAAAATATAATAACCAATTAATAATAATAATAAATACGCTGAATAATGTGGCGGCAAGTGAAAATTGTTTTACTGATTTTTTTTCAAGTAATTTTAAATAAGTAAGTAAAAAATAAATGGCATAGCATAAAATAAATTCGACAATAAAAATAGTAAAAGAAATCAAAATAAATTTTGCCATAGTAACCTCCGCTTCATATATTTATCCAAAATTATAGCATAGTATTAAAATCATGTAAATGTAATACGCTTACTAAAAACCATGTCAGATTTTATGACATTAAATTGAAAAGTGATGAACCTTTTGATATTATTTTAGTATATTTAATATTGAAATGAGGAAAATATGGGATTTAAAGCTATTAGAAGATCATTGCCAGTTTTTTCTATAAGTATAGTGATGAAATTAACTGAACTATCAGCACGTCAAATTAGATATTATGAAACATATGAATTAGTGACACCACAAAGAACAGAAGGTAATACTAGACTTTTTTCAATGAACGATATTGATAAATTACTCGAAATTAAAGAGTATTTAGAAAAAGGTTATAATTTGAAAATGGTGAAAAAAATTGTGGAAGAAACAACAGAAAATCATCTGAGTGATCATGCTCTTAGAGAAAAAATACGTCATGATTTAGTAAATGTTAATGAACGACGTCGTGAAGATATTTTATCTAGGGGAGATTTATCAAGATTTTACAAAAATAAATAGTGTTTAAGGAGAAAAGAAATGTCAACAAAGTATACTAAAGAACAAATTTTACAATTAGCAAAAGAAGATAATGTGAGTTATATTCGTTTACAATTTACAGATATTTTAGGAGTTATTAAAAATGTAGAAGTGCCTGCTAATCAGTTGAAAAAAGTATTAGATAACAAAATGATGTTTGATGGCTCGTCAATTGAAGGATTTGTACGTATTGAAGAATCTGACATGTACTTATATCCAGATTTAAACACTTGGTTGATTTTTCCGTGGGATAATGGAGAATACGGTAAAGTGGCACGTTTGATTTGTGATGTTTACACATCAGATTTAAAACCATTTGCTGGAGATCCACGTAATAATTTGAAACGTGTGTTAAAACAAATGGAAGATTTTGGCTTTACATCATTTAATTTAGGGCCAGAACCAGAATTTTTCTTATTTAAGCTAAATGAAGCAGGTGAACCTACATTAGAACTAAATGATTCAGGTGGTTACTTTGATTTAGCACCAATGGATTTAGGTGAAAATGTAAGACGCGATATTGTTTTAGAATTAGAAAAGATGGGCTTTAATATTGAAGCCTCGCATCATGAAGTAGCACCTGGTCAACATGAAATTGATTTTAAATATGCAGATGTTTTAGAAGCGTGTGATAATATTCAAACATTTAAACTAGTTGTTAAGACTATTGCTAGACAACATGGTTATCATGCTACGTTTATGCCAAAACCTATTTTTGGTATTAATGGTTCGGGAATGCATTGTAATGTGTCATTATTTAATGGCGATGAAAATGTATTTTATGATCCTAAAGCACCATCTGAATTATCTAAAGTGGCACGTCAATTTATTGCGGGTACATTAAAACATGCACGTGGCTTCACAGCAGTTGCTAATCCAACAGTTAACTCTTACAAACGTTTAGTACCAGGATATGAAGCACCTTGTTATGTTGCATGGTCAACATCAAATCGTTCACCATTAATTCGTATTCCTTCAGCAAGAGGTTTATCGACACGTGTAGAAGTGCGTTCTGTAGATCCAGCTGCTAACCCATATTTAGCTATGGCAGCAATTTTATCAGCAGGGTTAGATGGTATTAAAAATAAATTAGAACCACAAGAAGCTGTTGATCGTAATATTTATATTATGACAAGAGAAGAACGTTTAGCAGAAGGTGTAGATGAATTACCATCAACATTATATACAGCATTAAAAGCATTAGCAGAAGATGATGTTATTAGAGAAGCATTAGGTGAACATATTTACAATAGTTTTATAGAAGCTAAATCTATTGAATGGGATGCTTTTAGAACACATGTGACTGATTGGGAACAAGAACAATATTTAAAAATGTTTTAATAATAAAAGTATTAGTCTGTATAGGCTAATACTTTTATTCTCTTATTGTTAAAGTTAGATTGATTGCATATTAAAAAAAGTTTTGCTATGATATTAGCAAACTCAAACATAGAAAGGAAGAATAATGGACCTCAGTCTGATTATAAATTTTATACTAATTTTCATTTTGTTAATACTTACTGCTTTTTTTGTAGCGAGTGAATTTGCTATTGTCAAAGTTCGTAAAACACGTATAGAAGAGCTAGCTAAAAATGGGCATGCATCTGCTATACGTGCAGAAATGATCATTAAACAGTTAGATACTTATTTATCAGTATGTCAATTAGGTATCACAATTACAGCTTTAGCTTTAGGATGGTTAGGTGAACCGACTTTTGAACATTTGTTACAGCCGATATTTTTAATGTTTAATTTGTCAGCTACTATGTCAGCGACAGTGAGTTTGATTATCGCATTTTCATTAATGACATTTTTACATGTCGTTTTAGGAGAATTAGTACCTAAATCTATGGCCATTCAAAGAGCTGAAAGTATTACGTTATTTGTTGCGCGCCCATTGTATTGGTTTAGTTTAATAATGAAACCATTTGTTTGGTTGTTAAATTCTTCAGCTATGGCATTAGCAAAGATGTTCGGTTACAAAGGTTCAAATAAAGGTGATGCACATTCAGAAGATGAATTACGTTCAATTTTAGAAGAATCTTATGAACATGGTCAAATTAACTCTAGTGAATATCGCTATGTAGATAGAATCTTTGAATTTGATAACAGAGTGGCAAAAGAAATTATGGTACCGCGTACAGAAATGAGTGTTATTGATATTAATGACAGTTTAGGTGTTTCTTTAAGAACCATTAGACAAGAAGGGTATACAAGATATCCAGTTGTAGATGGTGATAAAGATGATATTATTGGTATACTGAATATCAAAAGAATTTTTCAAAAAGAATTAGAAACAGTAGAAGATTTAAAAAAATATATCACGTCAGTAGATAAAGTTTTTGAACATACGCCTATTTCTCAAATATTAATGCGTATGCAGAAAGAACGAGAACATTTAATTATTTTAACTGATGAGTATGGTGGGACATCAGGTATCGTCACATTAGAAGATATTATTGAAGAAATTATTGGTGAAGTTCGTGATGAGTTCGATGACCAAGAAGAAAGAGCTATTAAAAAATTAAAAAATGGTCATTATTTAATAGAAGGACGTGTTGCAATTCAAGATATTAATGATTATTTTGATATAGATCTTCCACATGAAGAAGTAGACACTTTATCAGGTTGGATATATATTCAAAATTATGCTGTTAATGAAGGGGATATTTATCATTTCGATAATATTGCTTTTCGAGTTGTTAACATTGAAGAAGATCGCATTGTGCAAATAGAAGCATGGTTAAATACAGAGGGGAATTTATAATGAATATGGATAAAATTATTGAAAGAATTAATGAATTAGCAGCGAAAAAGAAAGAACAAGGATTAACGGAAGCTGAATTACAAGAACAAGCAACTTTACGCAAAGAATATTTAACAATTTTTAAAGGTAATTTTAAAAAAGTAATGGAAAATACGACAGTTGTTGACCAGGAAGGTAACGATGTTACACCAGATAAATTAAAAATGATTAAAGAAGCAAATGAAAAAAAATAATATTGTGAAACAAAGTTGGTTAAAAAACCAACAATTATTACGTTGTCCGTTTTGTCATCTTAATTTAGAATTACAAGACAATGTATTTTGTTGTGGTAATAGCCATGTCATTAATCTTAATAAATCAGGTCAAATTAATGTGCTATCGAAGCCAGTTGATGTAAACTATCAATTGGCTTTATTTGAAGCAAGGTTTAATATTAATCAAGCTGGACTATTTGAACCATTATTAAAAGTGATTAAGCCATATGTATTAAATGCTCGTCATATTGTTGATGTAGGTTGTGGAGAAGGTTCTCATCTTAATTATTTAGTAGATAAGCACTTGGCAATAGGTATTGATATTTCTAAATACGGCATTCAATACGCTGCTAAAAAGTACCAACATATTAATTGGGTAGTAGCAGATTTAGCAAATATGCCTATTGCTAATCATTCAGTAGATGTTTTATTTAATTGTTTAACGCCAGCAAATTATAGTGAATTTCTTAGAGTACTCGCTGATCAAGGAATATTAATTAAAATTATTCCAAATGAAGGGTATTTGCAAGAGTTAAGAGCAAGATTTAATTTAAAACCTCAAAATTTGATGAAGGAAGAAACTTTAAAACAAGTCAAACAATATTTTACTAAAGTTGATTCTTTTGATATAGCTTATTTATATGAAATTGAAGAAACATTAATTCAAGATTTATATCAAATGACACCATTATGTTGGCATATAGATAAAGAGATTTTAAAACAATATCAACAATCAATTACATTGTCTATGAATTTTACAGTTATTATTGCAAGTAATTAGAAAAAAGTTAGGAAAACTTATAAGTTTTCCTAACTTTTTTATTCTACAACAATTGCACCTAAAATGTTTTTAAAATGGTTTAAAGCCCATTCATGACCAGCTGGATTAAAACTAGCAACACCTTGTTTATGAATAAGAACCTTGATGCCTAAATTATAAGCATCTATTGCAGTATGTAAAATGCAAATATCTGTACAGACACCGACAAGATGTAACTCAGTAATTTTATATTCTTGAATTAATTGTGCTAAAATTGTCCCGTTAAATGCACTATAACGTCGTTTATTTATCCAAAATACCTTGTTTTGATTTTTAATATTTTCAAAAGTATTATAAACAGCACCATATAAATGTTGGCCTGTTGTACCGATAATGTTATGTGGTGGAAATAATTTAGTTTCAGGATGATAAGGGTCATCTTCTTGATGTGCATCAACTGTCATAATGACAGGGTAATCTAAACCGTGAAATTCTGTCATTAAATCACTAATATAGTATTGTATATCTTGAGAGGGTTTACCACAAGATAATTTACCGTCGTCAGCTATAAAATCATTAGTATAATCAATAACAACCAGTGCTTTTGTCATTATTCTCTCCTTTGCTAAATAAACCAAAATATATTTTGTATTTTATCTGTTTTAAATAAGAAAATCAAGTTTTTACTATTGAATAATATCGTGTACTTTAGCGTTAAAGTATTGTATAATTAGAATGTATATTAATTAAGCATGATGATTGCTATAAAAGGAGAATAACAATATGTCTAAATTAAAAACATTTTTATTTGGTGCAAGTATAGGTGCTGTGGCTGCATTATTAACAACAAAATATGATGGTGTAACAATGCAAAAAAAATTAAAAAAATATTCTAATGAAAAATTAAATCGTTTAAATATTTTAGCAGAAGATGTTGCAATAGAAGCAAATTTACAAAAAGAAAATTTAACAACGCATTACAAAGAAAGTAAAGAAAATTTATCTCAAGTATTGTCAGATACAAAAGAATTATTGTCTTCAAAAGAGGATATAAAACAGGCATTTATTAATTTAAAAGAAGCGGTATCAAAATCTTCTATTAGTTCAGCTACTCAATTAGGGCAAGATTTTAAAGAAAAAGTTCAACCACATGTAGATAACTTAAAAGAAGATATTGAAAATGTAAAATCTGAAACAAAAGACTTAAAAGAAAATTTAGGGGATAATGAATCAAAATAAGATAGTGTTATATCAATGAGCGTGTATAGTTACATGCTCATTTGTTATATTGATGCTAAAATGACTTTATTTTGTTAATTATATCAATAAAACAATCTCTAATTATTGCTAGTTATGATTAATATGTGATATATTATGAATATGTCTAAGCAATTTATGAAAGGGTCGAAATCATTAATATGAAAAAAATTAAAAAAACAGCACTCCCATTAGCTTTAGTTGCATCTATTTTAACGCTAGGTGCATGTAGTACTAACAATGAAGTATATGTTGATTCAGATGCAGGAGAAGTTACTGCGACTGATGTATTACAACAAATTGGTTCAGAACAACTTTCACAAGCTGCTTTTAATGTACTTTTAAACAAAATTGTATTAAAAGAATACAGTCAATCAATTAATCAAGAGCAAGTAAGTGAAGCATTACAAAAACAATTTAGTAACTATGGTGGTGAAGAAACATTCAAAGAGTTGCTATCTAAAAATGGTTTAACAGTTGAAAAATATAAAGAAAATTTACAAGCACAACAAGCACAAACATTAATGTTAATTGATGCTGCTGGAATTAAAGATGAAGATGTTAAGAAAAAATATGAAGATGTAAAAAATCAAATTAATGCTTCTCATATTTTAATAGCTGTAAAATCAGAAAATGCACCTCAAGGTCTTTCTGATGAAGAAGCAAAACAACGTGCACAAGAAGCTTTAGAAAAAGTTAATGGTGGTGAAAGTTTTGCTGAAGTAGCTAAAAAATATTCTAATGATAAAGCGTCAGCAGCAGCTGGTGGTGAGTTAGGATGGTTTTCTAAAGCAGATATGGTAAAAGAATTTGCTGATGCTGCATTCAAATTGAAAAAAGATGAAGTATCAGGTATTATTAAATCTCAATTTGGTTACCATATTATTAAATTAAATGATACAAGAGAACAATCATTTGATGCAGTTAAACTACAATTACAATCACAATTAGCTCAAGAAAAAACAGCTGCAGATCAAAAATTAGTAATTCAAAAACTAGAAACATTATTCAAAAAATATAATGTAACTTATAAAAATGAAGCTTTAGAAAATTATGTAACACAAGTATTTAAAGGTCAAGAAAAACCAACAGCTACAGAGGCCGTATCAAAATAATACATCTAATGTATACAAAAAGGTTTGAAATCAATTCTGATTTCAAACCTTTTCTGATGACTATAAAAAATAAAATTTCTATGGTTCCTTTTATTTACAGTATTTTTATTTTGTGATAAAGTTATAAAGTCAAATTGTAAAAAAATTTAGAATTGTTTAAAATACAATTATTTATAAGAATATATGGAGGTAAGCAATTGAAAATACATGTTATTGGTGCAGGTTTAGCTGGTTCTGAAGCTGCGTGGCAATTAGCGAAAAGAGGGCATAAGATTACATTACACGAAATGAGACCAGTTAAACAAACACCAGCCCATCATACTGATCAATTTGCTGAATTAGTATGTTCTAACTCACTAAGAGCAAATGGTTTAACAAATGCAGTTGGGGTTTTAAAAGAAGAAATGAGACAATTAGATTCATTAATCATGCGTGCGGCAGATAATGCCAGTGTACCAGCAGGTGGTGCATTAGCTGTTGATAGACACGAATTTGCTGGATTTATTACGAATACTTTGAAAAATCATCCTAATATTACAATTAGTAATGAAGAAGTACTTGCTTTGCCAGAAGATGGTTTAGTGGTGTTAGCAACAGGTCCTTTAACTACTGAAGCTATTTCTAAGCAATTACAAGAATTAACAGGACAAAGTCATTTATATTTTTATGATGCAGCAGCACCGATTATTGAAAAAGATAGTATTGATATGAATAAAGTCTATTTAAAATCACGTTATGATAAAGGTGAAGCAGCATATTTAAATTGTCCGATGACTGAAGAAGAATTTAATACATTTTACGATGCTTTGTTAGCTGCTGAAGTGGTGCCATTAAAAGAATTTGAAAAAGAAATTTATTTTGAAGGATGTATGCCCTTTGAAGAAATGGCACGTCGTGGGAAAAAAACATTATTATTTGGGCCAATGAAACCTGTTGGTTTAGAAGATCCTAAAACAGGTAAACGTCCTTATGCAGTCGCACAACTAAGACAAGATGATGCAGCGGGCACTTTATATAATATTGTTGGTTTTCAAACGCATTTAAAATGGGGTGCGCAAAAAGAAGTTTTAAAATTAATTCCTGGATTAGAAAATTTAGATATTGTTCGTTACGGTGTTATGCATAGAAATACGTTTATTAATTCTCCAAGCGTGTTGAATCCAACTTATCAATTTAGAACACAACCTTCATTATTAATTGCCGGACAAATGACAGGTGTAGAAGGTTATGTTGAAAGTGCGGCATCAGGATTAGTAGCAGGTATTAATGCTGCTAGATTAGCAGATAATTTAACACCGTTAATTTTTCCAAAAGAAACAGTAATAGGTTCGATGGCGCATTATATTACACATACAGATAAAAAACATTTCCAACCTATGAATGCTAATTTTGGATTATTACCAGCTATGGAGACTAAAATTAGAAATAAACAAGAACGTTATCATGCTTTAGCTATGCGTGCGTTAAGTACTTTAGATGAATATATAAAAAATATAGGTTATTAATTGTCTGTAATTTCAGAATTATGATATAATTCATATGACTCCAAATTAGAATGAGGTGATTAAATGTCACAGTTTCATGCAACAACTATTTTTGCCATTCATCATAATGGCGAATGTGCTATGGCAGGTGATGGACAAGTAACATTAGGTAATCAAGTTGTAATGAAAAATACAGCAAGAAAAGTAAGAAAAATATACAATGATAAAGTTGTTACTGGTTTTGCTGGTAGCGTTGCTGATGCTTTTACATTGTTTGAAAAATTTGAACACAAATTGAAAGCGACAAATGGACAATTATCTAGAGCGGCAGTAGAACTTGCAGCAGAATGGCGTAGTGATAAAGCATTACGTCAATTAGAAGCTATGTTAATTGTGATGGATAAAGAAAATTTATTGCTCGTTTCAGGTACAGGAGAAGTTATTTCTTCGGATGATGGTATTTTAGCAATTGGTTCTGGTGGCAATTTTGCATTAAGTGCTGGTCGTGCTTTGAAAAAATATGCACCACATTTATCAGCTGAAGAAATTGCAAAAGCTAGTTTAACAACAGCTGCAGATATTTGTGTATTTACTAATCATAATATCATTGTAGAAAAAATATAATTTAGAGGGATAAATAATATGAATCAATTACAGGTTGCTAATTTAACACCACATCAAATTGTAGATAAATTAAATGAATATATTATAGGACAAGATCATGCTAAAAGACAAATGGCTATCGCGTTACGTAATCGTTATCGTAGAAGTTTATTAACTAAAGATCTACAAGAAATGATTATTCCTAAAAATATTTTGATGATTGGTTCTACAGGTGTAGGAAAGACTGAAATAGCTAGGCAATTAGCTAAAATTGTTTATGCCCCATTTGTTAAAGTAGAAGCAACAAAATATACTGAGGTTGGTTATGTTGGTCGTGATGTAGAAAGTATGGTCAGAGATTTAGTAGAAGCAAGCATTCGCTTAATAAAGACTCGTAAATCTGAAGTAGTAAAAAAAGAAGCTGTGAAACTTGCTAATGAAGAAATAGCTAAAATGATTGTGCCAAATAAAAAGAAACAAGTTGATTTTAATCCATTAACAATGTTAATGGGCCAACAAACAAAAACTGAAGAACAGCCAGATAGTGAAATAGTTGCACAACGTTTATCAGTTTTTAATCAATTAGAGCAAAAATTATTGGAAGATCAAATGGTGACAATTAAAATACCAGTAGAAAAAAAACAGATTTCTATGTTACCACCAGGTATGGAGAATTTAACAGAAGGCATGAATGAAGCACTTTCTGCTATTACACCACAAAAATATAGTGAGCGAACTTTAAAAGTTAGTCAAGCGAGAGAAATATTAATTGAAATTGAAATGCAAAAATTGTTAGATACAGAAGATGTCTATCAAGAAGCATTAAATTTGGCGGAACAACAAGGTATTATTTTTATTGATGAAATTGATAAGATTGCTGTAAATGATCAAAATCATCAGTCTGGTAGTGTATCTAGACAAGGTGTACAGCGAGATATTTTACCTATTGTAGAAGGTAGTGTTGTAAAAACTAAGTACGGTACAATTAAAACAGATTATATTTTATTTGTCGGTGCGGGTGCTTTTCATATTGCTAAACCAAAAGATTTAATTCCAGAATTACAAGGACGATTTCCTATTCGTGTTGAATTAGAAGAATTATCACAAGAAGACTTATATCGTATCTTAGTTGAACCGAAATTCTCGTTAATAGAACAATATACTGCTTTATTAGCTACAGAAGGTCTAAAAGTCATATTTACTGAAGAAGCATTACAATATATTGCAAAATTCGCATGGGAAGTTAATACGAATACTGATAATATTGGTGCAAGAAGATTACACACTATTATTGAAAAAGTGTTAGAAGAATTATCATTTGAAGCATCAGAATTAGTAAATCAACAAATTGAAATTACAAAATCATATGTAGAAAATAAAATGACAGCTATTGTAAATAATAGAGATTTAAGTGAATTTATTTTATAATATGATGATTTTAACTTTAGAAGGAGAAGGTTATGTCAACTTTATTACAAAAAATGAGAAAAATTAGTGCCATGTTACAAGAAGGTCATAGTGCAAATGTAGATTTTTCTTCAATGGCAAGTCGATTAAGCTTAGTAATGGATGCTACAGTATTTATTTTAAGTCGTAAAGGTAAAGTTTTAGGTTTTGAAACTAAAAATGGTTACTTAAATGAACGTATGACGAAAATGATTGAGGAACGTCAATTAATTAAAGAATATATTGACGGAGTAATGAGTATTTATGGTACGCAAGAAAATTTATCATTTGAAGATGAATTATCTATTTTTCCTAAAGAATCAAAAGAAGCATTTAAAAATTCATTTACAACAATTTTACCTGTACGTGGTGGTGGTCAAAGACTCGGTACTTTGGTTTTAGGTAAAAGTAGTAGTCAATTTACAGAAGATGATTTAGTGTTAGCAGAATACGCAGCCACAGTTGTCGGAATAGAAATTTTACATGAAAAACAAGAAGAAGCCGAAGCAATCGCTAGAGATAAAGCAATTATTAATATGGCTATTAATTCATTATCTTTTTCAGAAAAAGAGGCTATCGAACATATTTTCCAAGAATTAGATGGTCAAGAGGGCTTATTAGTGGCTTCTAAAATTGCTGATCGTGCTGGTATTACACGTTCAGTTATTGTTAATGCGCTACGTAAACTTGAGAGTGCTGGTGTCATTGACTCACGCTCATTAGGAATGAAAGGTACATATATTAAAATTTTAAAACCTAATTTTTTAGATATTTTAGATCATAAAACAATTTAAAATTACTTTTAAAATATTAAATAGCTATCTAAATTAGAGAAAATAAAAATATATTGATTTAAGTATTGTATTATACATAATAATATGCTATAGTTATTTCGGCTGTATAAATACAGTACAATAACACACGTTGTCTTGATTGTTTAAATGGTGCATTTGAATGTTATTAAACGAGTTTGAGAGCAACGGAGGATTTTAAACCATAGGAGGAAAGAAAATGTCAGTAATTTCAATGAAACAATTACTTGAAGCAGGTGTACACTTTGGTCACCAAACACGTAGATGGAACCCAAAAATGAAGAAATATATCTTCACAGAGCGTAATGGTATCTACATTATCGATTTACAAAAAACAGTTAAAAAAGTAGAAGAAGCTTACAAATTTATTAACTCTATCGCTGAAGAAGGTGGTACAGTATTATTTGTTGGTACTAAAAAACAAGCGCAAGATGCAGTTAAAGAAGAAGCAGAACGTGCTGGACAATACTATATTAATCACCGTTGGTTAGGTGGTACTTTAACTAACTATAAAACAATTAAAGGGCGTATTAATCGTATTGCTGAAATTGAACGTATGGAAGAAAACGGTACTTTTGATGTATTACCTAAAAAAGAAGTTGGGGAATTACGTAAAGAGTATGACCGTCTAAATAAATTCTTAGGTGGTATCCGTGAAATGAAAGGTATGCCATCAGCATTATTTGTTGTAGATCCACGTAAAGAACATAATGCAGTAGCAGAAGCTAAAAAATTAGGTATTCCAGTAGTTGGTATCGTTGATACAAACTGTGATCCAGATGAAGTTGATTATGTTATCCCAGCAAATGATGATGCAATTCGTGCAGTAAAATTATTAACAGCTAAAATGGCTGATGCTATTATTGTTGCACAAAATGGTGTATCAAATGAAGCGGTAGCAGAAGAGCAAGGTATTGAATTAGAAGAAACTGCAGAAGTGGTAGCAGAATAATATATTAACTGAGCTTATTGCACAGTGATTTGGGAGCTGTTCAACATTTGTTTAACAGCTCCTTTTTAAAAAAGATTAAATTTCAAGGAGGAATTATTATAATGGCAGCAGTAACAGCAGCAATGGTAAAAGAATTAAGAGAACGTACAGGCGCAGGTATGATGGATTGTAAAAAAGCATTAGTAGAATCAAATGGTGATATGGATGCAGCCATCGATTACTTACGTGAAAAAGGGATTGCAAAAGCAGCTAAAAAAGCTGGACGTATTGCAGCAGAAGGTTTAACTTTTACAGCAACAGAAGGTAACAAAGCAATTATTTTAGAAATCAACTCAGAAACAGATTTCGTTGCTAAAAATGAAAAATTCTTAACATTAGTATCAACTGTAGGTAAAGCATTATTAGCTTCAAATGCTACAACTTTAGAAGAAGGTTTAGCTGTAGAAGTAGAAGGTAAAACAATTGAAACAATCGTTCAAGAAGCAATTGCTACAATTGGTGAAAACTTATCATTACGTCGTTTTACAGTAGTAGAAAAAACTGATGTGGATGTATTTGGTACATATTCTCACCAAGGTGGTCGTATTGGTGTGTTAACTTTAGTTGAAGGTTCAACAGACGAATCAGCAGCTAAAGATGTAGCGATGCACATTGCAGCATTAAACCCTAAATATTTAGATGCTTCTCAAGTACCAGCTGAAGAGTTAGAACATGAGAAAAAAGTATTATCTGAACAAGCTTTAAACGAAGGTAAACCAGCAAATATTGTAGAAAAAATGGTAGAAGGGCGTATCCGTAAATATTTACAAGAAATTTGTGTTGTTGATCAACCATTCGTTAAAGATGGTGATGTAACAGTAGCTAAATTCTTAGCATCTAAAGGTGGTAAATTAGCTACATTTGTACGTTACGAAGTTGGTGAAGGTATTGAGAAAAAAGAAGATAACTTTGCTGAAGAAGTAATGAGTCAAGTTCGCGGTAACTAATGATTAAAATAAAGACACGAAAACTCGTGTCTTTTTTATAAAATGGAGGATAATATGTCACAACCAAAATATAAACGTATTGTATTAAAATTGAGTGGTGAAGCATTAGCAGGTGATAAAAAATTTGGTATTGAACCTGAAGTGATTCGTACTGTTGCAGAAGAAATATCAGGTATTATTAAACTTGGTGTTGAAGTTGCGGTTATTGTTGGTGGTGGAAATATTTGGCGTGGTAAAGCTGGTGAAGAATTAGGGATGGAGCGTGCAACTGCTGATTCAATGGGGATGCTAGCAACTGTAATGAATTCATTAGCGTTGCAAGATGCATTAGAAAAATTAGCCATTGATACACGTGTGTTAACATCTGTTGAAATGAAACAAATGGCAGAACCATATATTCGTCGTCGTGCGATTCGTCATTTAGAAAAAGGTCGTGTTGTTATTTTTGCAGCAGGGATCGGTAATCCTTATTTTTCAACTGATACGACAGCAGCTTTACGTGCTAAAGAAATTGAAGCAGATGTTATTTTAATGGGTAAAAATGCAGTAGATGGTGTTTACTCAGATGATCCGAAGAAAAATAAAGAAGCAATTAAATATGATAAATTAACTTATATTCAAATGTTACAAGATGGCTTAGCCGTTATGGATGCCACAGCTTCATCATTCTGTATGGACAATAATTTACCATTAATTGTCTTTTCAATTGAAGAGAGTGGTAATATTCGTAAAGCAGTTATGGGTGAAAATATAGGTACAACAATTACTAAATAGATTTATAGGAGGTATTATAATGCCAGAAACATTATTAAAAGACTTAAAAGAAAAGATGGATAAATCAGTCGCTAGTTTTTCTCGTGAGTTAGCAACAATACGTGCAGGGCGTGCAAATGCATCATTATTAGACCGTATCACGGTAGATTATTATGGTGCAGCAACACCAATTAATCAAGTAGCAGGTATTTCAACACCTGAAGCACGTTTATTAGTTATTTCTCCTTATGATAAAGGTGTGTTACAAGATATTGAACGTGCAATTATGGCATCAGATTTAGGGTTAAATCCAACAAATGACGGTTCAGTAATTCGTATTGCTATTCCAGCTTTAACAGAAGAACGACGTAAAGAATTAGTTAAGCAAGTTGGTAAAGAATCAGAAAATGCTAAAATTGCGATTCGTAACATTCGTCGTGATGTGAATGATGGTTTTAAACGTTTAGAAAAATCAGGTGATATCACAGAAGATGCTTTACGTGGCTTTTCTGATGATGTACAAAAAACAACAGATACTTTTATTAAAAAAGTTGATGATATTACAAAAGAAAAAGAACAAGAAATTATGACTGTATAGTTAATTAAATAAGTGAGTAAGTGACTTTAATAAGTCAGTACTCACTTTTTTATATTTTATTCATCACTAATGTATGATAAACTATGAGTATGATATTAAAGGAGGACATTATGATGCAAGCATTATTAATGACAATTGTTAAACCATTAGTTAGTGAACCTAATGAAGTGCGTGTTGAATTAACCGAAAATAAAGATAATGTTGTATTAACATTGTATGTAGCTAAAGAAGATTTAGGTAAAGTTATTGGTAAACATGGTAGAATTGCAAAATCAATTCGAACAATTATGTCAGGTGTAAAAAATGATTATCATAAACGTGTCTTAGTAGAAATTGCAGAATAGTGAGGAAAATATGTTATTAAATGTCGGAAAAATTATTAATACACACGGATTAAATGGCGAATTAAAAATTATACCTACAACAGATTATATAGAACAACGTTTTACCGAAGGTAGTGAACTATATATTATGCGAGGTAATCAACAGATTGATCAAGTTACTGTAGAAAGTGCACGCCAACATCAACAATTTATTTTAGTTAAGTTTGATCAATATGATGATATTAATGATGTTGAAAAATTCAAAGGATTAAAATTAAAAGTTGACGATAGTCATATTATTGAAGAAGAGGAAAATGCTTATTATTTTCATCAAATTATTGGCTGCCAAGTGTTAACAACAGATAATAAAAATTTAGGAGAGATTATAGATATTTTAACACCAGGTGCCAATGATGTATGGGTAGTTAAAGGTCAAAAAGAATATTATATCCCATATATTGAAGACGTTGTTAAAACAATTGATATTGACAATAAAAAAATTATTATTGAAGAAATAGAAGGGTTATTGAGTTAATGAAAATAGATATTTTAACTTTATTTCCAGAAATGTTTGAAGGTGTGTTTAAAAATTCAATTTTAAAACGTGCGCAAGATGCAGAAGCAGTAACATTGAATACAGTTAATTTTCGCTATTTTTCAGATAGCAAACATTTGAAAGTAGATGATTATCCTTATGGTGGTGGGCAAGGTATGGTGTTAAAACCGGAACCTATTTTTAATGCTGTTGAGCAATTAGAAAAAACATCAAAGACACGTATTATTTTAATGTGTCCACAAGGACAAACTTTTACACAAAAAAAAGCAGAAGAATTGGCGCAAGCTGAACATCTAATATTTATATGTGGTCATTATGAAGGATATGATGAACGTATTCGTACGCATTTAGTGACGGATGAATTATCATTAGGTGATTTTGTCTTAACTGGTGGTGAATTAGCAGCGATGACAATGATTGATGCGATTGTGAGACTTAAGCCATCAGTATTAGGAAATGAATTATCACATCAAGATGATTCGTTTTCAACGGGGCTGTTAGAATATCCACAATATACACGTCCGGCAGACTTTAATGGGTTAACAGTGCCTGATGTTTTATTAAGTGGTAACCATGCCAATATTGATTTGTGGCGTAGACAACAAGCCATTAAACGTACATTTGAACGTCGTCCAGATTTATTAGAAACATATCCTTTAACTGATGATGATAAAAAATATTTGGCAACATTAAAAAATGATATTGCCAAATAGGGTGGGTATATGTTAGTATAGATATGTTATATTACAAAGTAATATATGTTTAAATACGATACTCCGCTGTCTATTTTTATCTTAGTTAAGAGTGTTTTGTAGAAGGAGAAAAGGAAAATGAATCCATTAATTCAATTAGTAACAGAAGAGCAATTACGTACAGATATTCCTGAGTTTCGTGCAGGTGATACAGTACGTGTACACGTACGTATCGTAGAGGGTAACCGTGAGCGTATCCAACCATTTGAAGGTGTTGTAATTAAACGTCGTGGTGGCGGTATCTCTGCAACTTATACAGTACGTAAAATTTCTTACGGTGTTGGTGTAGAACGTACTTTCCCAGTACATTCACCAAAAGTTGAAAAAATTGAAGTATTACGTAAAGGTCGCGTTCGTCGTGCTAAACTTTACTACTTACGTAACTTACGTGGTAAAGCAGCACGTATTAGAGAAATTCGATAATACGTTAAACATGAGTCTAAGCATAAGCTTAGGCTTTTTTTGAAATTGTCGGGAGGTATGTGTAATGAATAAAAGTATTTATTATTTATTGATAATTATATGTTTTATTATATTGCTATATGTAAATGTTAAACACAACAAGAAAAAAGAGCAAAAAGATTTATTATTTGCTGAATTAATTTTAGAGAATGCTAGATTACGACAAAAAATTTTATTGAATATACAAGATTTAACTGATATAGAAGCTATAAAATACATAAGAGAACATTATTATATAGATATATTAGGTGCTAAGAAAATAGTAGATGAATTAAATAAAAAATAAGTTTTGAGATTTGAAGTATCTTGTGCTCATTATCTTATTTAAAAGTTTTATTGAATATGCTAAAATTAGGAAGTTATATAAGATAAATAAAGAAGGGATAATTATATGGTCATTCAATGGTTTCCAGGTCATATGGCAAAAGCACGAAGAGAAGTTCAGGAAAAATTGAAATTAGTAGATATTATTTTTGAATTATTAGATGCACGAGTGCCAATGAGTTCACGTAATCCTATGATAGATGAAATTGTAGGACATAAACCACGTATTATTTTATTAAATAAAGCAGATATGGCTGATAGCCATCAAACGACAAAATGGAAAAATTATTTTGAAGCACAAGGCTTACCTACATTAATTATAGAAGCCAAAACAGGTAAAGGTATAAAAGAAATTACTAAAATGGCACAACAAGTTTTGGCTGATAAATTAGAACGTTTAGCTAATAAAGGAATTAAACAAAAAACCATTCGTGCAATGATTATCGGTATTCCGAATGTAGGAAAATCTACGTTAATTAATCGTTTAATTGGTAAAAATGTTGCACAAGCTGCTAATAAGCCGGGTGTAACTAAAAAACAAGCTTGGTTAAAATTAGGAAATGAGTTTCAATTATTAGATACACCTGGTATTCTTTGGCCTAAATTTGAAGATCAGACGATTGGTAAAAAGTTAAGTTTAACAGGTGCTATTAAAGATGAAATCGTTCATTTAGATGAAGTTGCAATTTTTGGTATGAAGTATTTGTTAACACATTATCCACAAGCAATGTCATCATATTATCATGCAACATTTGATGTCGAGGATGATCCGGTTCTTTGGTACGATATAATTGGCAAACAAAGAGGTTTAAGTCGACATGGTGATGTAGATTATGAACAGGTAACACATTTATTTATTAGAGATATTCGTCAACAAAAATTAGGTAATTTTACATTTGATAAAATAGAAGCTGATAATCATGATGAAAATTAAAGAGATTCAAGTGATATTAGACGATATCAATGATATAACAGATGTACGTTTACATCAATTTATGCAAGATGAACGCATCTCTGTACGTAAGTTAGTTGATAAGCATCAAAAAAAATTAATAAAGCAACAACAATTATATGAAGCTTTTCAACAAAGTTTATTTTATGAACAACAAGCTAAATTGCAAGGCTATCAATTTATTGTTGGTGTTGATGAAGTAGGACGTGGGCCATTAGCAGGCCCTGTTGTTGCAGCAGCGGTTATATTAGCTGATGATTGTTATATTGAAGGCTTAACAGATTCTAAAAAATTGACAGCTAAAAAACGTCAACAATTATTTGAAATAATTCAACAACAAGCTGTAGCTATTGGTGTAGGTATTGTAGATCATCAAATTATTGATGAAATTAATATTTTAGAAGCAACAAAATTAGCGATGTATCAAGCAATAGAACAAGTGAAACAATCTATTGATATAGATTACTTACTTATAGATGCTTTAACATTACCTAACATAACATTACCACAATTACCTTTAATTAAAGGTGATGTTAAAAGTGCGTCTATTGCAGCAGCTTCAATTATTGCTAAACAAACAAGAGATGAATTAATGTGTCAGTATGCTAAACAATATCCGCAATATGGTTTTGAACAACATGCAGGTTATGGGACTAAACAACATTTAGCAAGTATTCAACAGTATGGTATTTGTGATATTCATCGTTTAACATTTGAACCTATTAAAAGTAGGGTTCAAAAAAATTATGAAAAATAATGGAAGTAAGGTAGATACATAATAAATGATACAGATTAAGCTCAATCATCGTAGTTATAGTGATTTTCAATTTAATGAAGATTAAGTATAATAATGATGAGGTGAGTTAATGGAACATCAAATAATTTTATCTTTAATTATGATTAAAGGTATGACAACAGCAGATATGCATAAAATTTATTATAATAGTCATTGTAATTTCAATTCAGTGTGTCAATGACAAGTACAAGATTTTATGCGCCTATTTAAACCATCAAAAGCACAATATATTTTTGAGAATTTACAAATCAATTTATCACGAGATATGATTAATCAGACGAAAAAAATAGTTAATATAGTATTTTTTAATGAGGCAGATTATCCTAGTCGATTATTAGCTTTATATGATTTTCCATTTGTGTTATTTTATCAAGGGGATTTAAACTTATTAAAAAACAACTATCCATTAGCTATTATTGGTAGTCGTTATCCTAGTGAATATTCTACAAAAGTATTACATTATTTGTTTCCAAATATTCAACAGTATCAACCTGTTATTATTAGTGGCTTAGCTTATGGTGTTGATAGTTTGGCACATAGATTAGCTATTCAATATCATTTAGGTACAATTGGTGTATTAGCATTTGGACATCATTATTGTTATCCTAAAGCTAATGAACAATTATTTGATTATATGAAAGCGCATGAATGTGTGATTTCTGAATATCCACCGCAACAAAAAATTATCAAATATCAATTTGTAGCAAGAAATCGATTAATTGCTGCGCTAGCCGATAAAATTTTAATAACAGAAGCCGCGCAAAAAAGTGGTACACAAATTACTGTAGATTTTGCTTTAGATTTAGGTAAAGATATTTATTGCATACCTGGAGATATTACATCGAGTTTATCTCAAACACCGAATAATTATCTTAAAGAAGGTGCAATCATCGTAACTCAAGCACAAGACATTTTTGAGTTATAGTATAAAATAAGTTGACAATTTTAAATTTTGTCTTTATGATTGTCAACATGAATATAAATGGTCAAGAATAAGAGGAGTGACAAATTAGTGGCAGATTATTTAGTTATTGTAGAATCACCAGCTAAAGCGAAGACAATTGAAAAATATCTAGGAAAAAAATATAAAGTAACATCTTCAATGGGGCATATACGTGATTTGCCAAAAAGTCAAATGGGGATAGATGTTGACAATAACTATGCACCGCATTATATTACTATTCGTGGTAAAGGCGATTTAGCTAAACAATTAAAAAAAGAAGCTAAAAAAGCTAAAAAAATATTTTTAGCTTCCGACCCAGATAGGGAGGGTGAAGCAATTGCATGGCATTTATCTCATCTATTAGATCCTGATAATGTTAAATCTAGTCGAGTTGTATTTAATGAAATTACGAAAGATGCAGTTAAAGAAGCATTTAAGCATCCAAGAGATATTGATATGAATGTAGTGGATGCGCAACAAGGTCGTCGTATTTTAGATAGACTAGTAGGTTATAATATTTCCCCAGTATTATGGAAGAAAGTAAAAAAAGGTTTATCAGCTGGAAGAGTACAAACAGTTGCGGTTAAATTAATTATCGATAGAGAAAATGAAATTAATAATTTTAAACCTGAAGAGTATTGGTCGGTAACAGGTCAATTTATTCATAAACGCAAGAAATTTTATGCAAAATTATTAAAAGTAGATAATAAGAGCATTAAATTACAAAATGAAGCACAGGTAAAAGAAGTTTTATCTACCATTACATCAGATCTATTTGAAGTGACTAATATTAAAGCAACTGAGAAAAAACGTTTTGCGGCATTACCATTCACAACATCATCATTACAACAAGAAGCTGCTAGAAAATTAAATTTTAAAGCTCGAAAAACGATGATGATTGCACAGCAATTATATGAAGGTATTGATTTGAAAAAACAAGGTGGTGTAACAGGATTAATCACCTATATGCGTACAGATTCTACACGTATTTCAGATGTTGCTAAAACTGATGCTACTAAGTTAATTACTGATAAATATGGTTCAGAGTATTTATTGAAAACAGCACGTAAAACAAAAAAATCATCAAATACACAAGATGCACATGAAGCGATCAGACCAACACAAGCTTTAAGAGAGCCAGCAGCTATTAAAGATTATTTATCGCGTGATCAATTTAAATTATATAAATTAATATGGGAACGTTTTATTGCGAGTCAAATGGCACCAGCTATTTTTGATACTGTGGCAGTTGATTTAACGCAAGAACGTGTCATGTTTAGAGCAAATGGTTCAACAATGAAATTTGCTGGTTTTATGAAATTATATGTTGAAGGCGCTGATGATGAAGTTGACGAAGAAAATACAATTTTGCCTGATATGGTAATAGGTGATAAAATTAAATCTGTAATGATTAAACCTGAACAACATTTTACACAACCACCACCACGTTATACAGAAGCTCGACTAGTTAAAACACTAGAAGAATCAGGCATAGGTAGACCATCAACATATGCACCTACTTTAGATACAATTCAAAAAAGAAACTATGTAAAATTAGAACAAAAAAGATTTGTACCTACAGAATTAGGAACAATTGTTATTGAATTAGTTGATGAATATTTTCCGGAAATTACTAAAGTAGATTTTACAGCAAATATGGAATTTGCTTTAGATAAAATAGCTGACGGAAAAGTTGCATGGATGGAAGTAATCGATGCTTTTTATAAAAATTTTGAGCAACACGTACATAAAGCAGAAGAAGAAATGGAAAAAATTGTAATTAAAGATGAACCCACAGGTGAAGCATGTGAAAAATGTGGTTCGGACTTAGTTTATAAGATGGGACGCTATGGTAAATTTATTGCATGTTCTAATTTTCCAGATTGTCGTAATGCTAAACCTATTATTAAAGAAATAGGTTTAACTTGTCCAACTTGTCATCAAGGTAAGATAGTAGAACGTAAGTCGAAAAAAGGTCGTATTTTTTACGGCTGTTCTGATTATCCAACTTGTGAATTTGTTTCATGGGATAAACCACTAGCACGTTCATGTCCAAAATGTCAATCTTATCTAGTTGAAAAAGTAACTGGCAAAAAAGTACAAGTACAATGTTCAAAATGTGATTTTAAAGAAAAACAACAATAAAATTTATCGCGATTAGCCATATTCAATCTTATCAATTTAAACTTATCTATTGGAGAAAAAATATGCAAGTTATAAAAATAAATGATGAAAAAAAATATCATGATTTTGTTAAAAATCATGCAAAGTCAACAATTTTACAAACACCTGAATGGGGTGAAATGAAAGTCAATACAGGTAACTGGCGCACAGAATGTTTGTTTGTAGTGAATGATGATCAACAAACAGTAGCTGCATTGACGGTACTTTATCGTCAATTACCTTATATTAAGCAATATCTTGCTTATGCACCACGAGGGATTATTACAGATTTTAATCATACTTCTCAATTTAAAGAAGTGATTAAAGCACTGAAATCTTATTTTAAAACACAAAAAGTATTTGATTTTAAAATTGATCCAGATATTATGTGGCGTCAAAGAGATATTGATTATAATATCATTCCTGATGGTGTGGACAATTCAAATATTAGAGATTTATTATTTGAATGTGGTTTTGAGCAAAAGCCTTTCAATTTAGGTTTTGATGGTATTCAACATCGTATGACGATGATTGTTGATTTAGTAGATGAAGGCCACGGTATTATTCAGCAAATGTCTAAACGTTTACGTTATGATATTAAAAATGCACATAATAAAGGTGTTGTATGTTTTAAGGGTAATTATGATGATTTAGTAATTTATGATGAATTGAATCAAATAACAGCACAACGTGATCACTTTATTCCGCGTTCTTTAAAATATTTACAAATTTTATACCGTACGCTAAATAAAGCAGGTATGTTAGATTTATACTTTGCTAAAGTAGATTTTAATGTGGCTTTAAAATTTGTAAAAAATCAACAAAAAAATAATGAGCAACAATTATCTAAAGTACAGCAACAGCTTTCAGCTGCAACGAATGAGCAAAGAAAAGAAAAGTTAACACGTCAGCTTGATGAATTAACTAAAATAAGTGATAAATATATTAAAGAAATTCAAGAGTTAGAAGCAAAAATTATTGAGTTTCCAAATGGTCAAGTTTTAAGTGGGGCCATTGTAGCACATTATGATAATAAAGCATTTTATTTATATGGTGCCAATATTACTGAATATACTAATTTAAATGCTAATAAAGCATTACAATTATGGATTATGCAAAAATTATATGATGAATCAGGTGTTCGAAAATATGATTTATTTGGTGTAGCAAGTGATAATAATCCAGACGATCAACAATATGGTTTAAGTCAGTTCAAACGTAATTTTTCACCTGAACTTGTGGAATATATCGGTGAATTTGATTTACCGATAAATAAATTCTGGTATAAATTATTCCAAGAATATGCACCAAAAATTATTGCATTTAAAAACCAACGTATCTTAAAAAAATATGGCAAATAAAAAATGGGGCTGGGAAAAAACTAGCCTATAAATAAAAATACTCGCGTTTTTGATATTATTTTGTTGAATAATATCAAAATCACGAGTGTTTTTTTATAGTTTAATATAAAGGTTCTATAATTTAAAGTGTTGATGAC